>CALDZH010000193.1 GCA_937944275.1 uncultured Woeseiaceae bacterium | reverse complement strand
TGTTCGTGACCAGACATCGAATGGCCGCTCCCTGATCAGAGCCTCGGTAGAGACGCTGTTTGAATATATTTTCAGCAATCAGGGTATATCGCGCATGATCCTGCAGGAAAGCATGGCCCGGGAGTCGGTGTTTCGCGAAGCCGCCGAAAAGCTGTTTTCATCAATGTCGAGCGATCTCGCGGAATTTCTGGTCTTGGATGCAGAGACGAGAGGTGTACCAATGAGTCATCCCGAACTCGCCGCCAATTCGGCAGTCGCTATCTTGTTCACGACAGGAATCGCGCTGCTCAATACGCCGGTGTCGGATCGCGACCGCTACATTGAGGCGGCGATCATCAAGCTGCGGATGATCATGCGCGGAGCCGAGGCCATGGTGCAGGGGCGATAGAGAATCAGGGGTATTTTATTTGCCCGAAGCGAGCTGCGAGTCTCCTTCTATTTCGACCATCACCTCGTTTCGGCGCATGAACCACGGCGTAAACGGGGCATTGTAGCGTGCGGAAACTGGGGCGCTGCGTGCGGAAATTCCGTCGTCGGCCAGCGCGTCAAGCAGCAAACGCTCGTGTTTTGCGTAATTACTTTCGCTCCACGAACCGCTGTAGCGATGCACAGCGACCGTTCGTTCCGGGATAACGCGTATGCGGACGCGCGGATCGTTGGGGACCGGTAGTGTTTCCAGCGAATATTTTTTTTCCATAACAAAAGAATAGGTGTAAGAGCCGGCCTCGTCCTCGCTTGGGGAGGATGCAACAGGCGCGGTCATCTTCATTTTGATGCTCTCGTCGGCAGGACGAGACTCTACGGGTGCAGTCATCGCCATTTTCTCTGACGCTCGGTTGTCACCGAAAATGTAGCCGGCCAGAATTCGGAAGGCCTTGTTTCCGGCATTTTTGTATGTGCCCTCGACATCGGTCTCGGCGACAATATAGGAATCGTAGCGACGCACTTCATAATCGTCCGTCGACGCAAGAATCTCGAATTGCGGCTCCTCGATGGCCATGGCATTTGCTCCGATCAGGATCAACGCTACAAAGGACAGCGCCAGCGGCTTGCTTCGCTTCGTCATTTTAAATTCCTCGATAACCTCATTACCCGATGATAAACCTGCTTCGAAGTCGTCGAGTGTTATTTCTGTATGTGTTTGTATCTTTGCGTAACTGCAATCGGCTATTGATACGTTTTGTTACAGCATCCCTCTGGTCAGGCTGGTCAATGAACAGGCACCATGCTGGCTTACAAATTATAGACTCGGGCAGCTTCGTATAGTGCCCGGCAGTTGGAGTTAAACATGCGTAAATTTTTTGGGATATTGCTCATTATGGCCACAACCACATCTTTCGCTTCCGAGGGCGCGTCGCTGCTCGATCAGGATTTCAGATTCCTGGCGTCGGAAGACGCCGTTAACTTGGGTGACGCGTATGCCGGCAAAGTGGTGCTCGTCGTAAACACGGCGTCCAAGTGCGGCAATACGCCGCAATACGAAGGGCTTGAAAAACTTTATGAAGAATTCGGGGACGATGGCCTTGTCGTTCTGGGTTTCCCGTCAAATGACTTTATGGGTCAGGAGCCTGGCACCGAGGAAGAAATCCAGGACTTCTGCCGCTTGACCTACAGCATCAAGTTTCCGATGTTTGAAAAGGTAACGGTCAAGGAAGGTAACGCGCACCCCTTCTTCGATCAGCTTGCGGCCGCTGCCGGCACCTACCCGACGTGGAATTTCCACAAGTACCTGATCGGACGCGACGGCGAGCTGATCTCTCAATTCAGCCCCCGCACTCAGCCATACAGCGACGAATTACTCTCTTCGATAAAGGAAGCGATCAACAATTGACGTTACTGTCGTCCTTTCCGCGCGGCTGCAACGTAGCGGTTATCGGAGCCAGCGGCGGAGTCGGTCAGGCGTTCGTCGAACTGATGTCAGGCGATGAACGAGTCGACGGCGTGCATGCTTTTTCGCGCACGCCGATCGAATTTGACCGGAAGAATGTGCGCTGTCACTTTGTCGATCTGACGGATGAGCCTTCGATCGAAGCGGCGGCGGACGTTGCGACGGCAGAGCTGCCGCTGGACCTGGTGATTGTGGCCAGCGGAGTCCTCCACAGGGGTTCCGAGATCAGGCCAGAGAAAAGCATGCGCGAAATTGATCCGCAGGCGATGGCAGAGGTGCTTGCGGTAAACTCGATCGGGCCGGCGTTGGTCGCAAAGCATTTCCTGCCGAAACTCAGCAAAAACCACAAAACCGTATTCGCAGCGGTTTCGGCGCGGGTCGGTAGTATCAGTGATAACAGGCTCGGCGGCTGGGCGTCGTACCGAATGTCCAAGGCTGCACTCAACATGCTGTTGAAAACAGCATCGATAGAACACGCGCGTACTCGGCCGGAGTCTGTAGTTGTTGCGTTGCATCCCGGCACGGTGGCGACAGACCTGTCACAGCCGTTCACCCGGCGGGTCGAACCGGAAAAGCTGTTTTCGCCCGCTTACTCGGCAGGCCAGCTGCTTCAGGTGATCGACTCTGTCGGGCCGGACGACACCGGCGATTTTTTTGCATATGACAAATCTCGGGTCGCTTTTTGAAGCCTTGCAACGTAACCCGAGCCTCCGGAACGCCTGCCGGCGGGACCAGCATCGTTACAACTCGAAACACACTTGCGGCGGACAATCAGTCATCCTAAGACCCTGAATTAGAAGGGTCATTCTATGAAAACGTTCTTCCGTCGCAACGCGGGCGCTTTCCAGCTGGTTTTTGTCATTGCCGTAGTCGGGTCTGCGATCCTGCTATCTGCTTCTTTGCGGCCAGATACGTCTCCGGTGCGCCCGCAAGCGGCAGCCAGTCGCGTTTCGGTCTCCGTGATGGAGCCAGTTCCAGTCGCGTTCGAGCCTCGCGTCAAGCTCAATGGGGTTGTTGAGGCCAGAACTGTAACCAGCGTGGTTCCCCAGGTGGCAGGTCGGGTTGTCGAAGTTTCGCCGTCCTTTCGTCCGGGAGCTACCGTGTTGACGGGCGAGGTTCTTTTCGTGATAGACCCCTCCGACTACGAACTTGCAGTGGACCGTACCCTGGCTGAAATTGAGATTGCGCGTAGTGAGCTCGCGCGTCTCGAGGCCGAGGCCGCCGCCGAACGCGAGGTTTGGAAGAGCAATTATCCGGACCGCCCGATTCCGGACCTGATCGCGCGTATTCCTCAGATCGCAGCGGCGAAGGCACGTATCCACAGTGGAGAAGCAGCCCGTGCAGCTGCCAAGCTAGATCTTGAGCGCACTGTTGTCCTTGCACCCTCTAATGCTCGCATCCTTGAAACCCAGCTTGATGTTGGACAGGTTGTGAGGGTTAACACAGCCGTTGGATCATTGTTCTCCACGGACAGCCTGGAGATTGCCGTTCCGGTCTCCGCAGATGAGTTGCGGCGACTTGGTCCGTTAGCGGACCGTCGCGCGTTGATATTGCCGCCAACTGGCCCCGCGATTGAGGGCACTGTGGTGCGCAAGGCTGCATCACTTGATGAGCGCACCCGCCTGGCCACACTATTTGTCGCCAGCGAGAATCCGGCCGCATTGACGCTCGGGGAGTTCGTGGCGATCGAGATAGACGGAATTCCCACAGATAATGCCTTCCGTCTGCCACCCGCAGCGCTGACGTCTCGCGATAAATTGTGGGTCGTGGACAATGGTCAGCTTGTCGAGCGCAGGGTGGAGATACTCGGCCGCGAGTCCAACACGTTGATCGTCGCCGCATTCGATTCAGCAGATGGCGTGGTCGCGGTCCCACCCGCGGAAGTGCGTGCCGGCCTGCAAGTCGAGCCCATATTGCGGACCGAGTTTGCCTCCAGCCGGGGAGTTGCAGGTGCTTCTAAATAAGGACGCGCAGAATCTGCCGCCGGAGAGCAAGAACCGTAGTTTGATCGACTGGTTTATTCGCAATCCCGTTGCGGCCAATCTGTTGATGGTCGTGCTGCTTGTGGGCGGTGCGCTGTCAGCCGTGAACCTGCAGCGCCAGGTGTTCCCGACCATATCGCCGGGAACGGTGGTGGTTACAGTGCCGTTCCCGGGCGCCACGCCGGCGGAGGTTGAGGAAGGTGTTACACGACGGGTTGAGGAGGCCGTCCTCGGAATCGACGGCGTGAAGCGTGTGACCTCCACGGCGTCGGAAAATGTTGGCAGGGTGGTTGTTGAAACCAGCGACTTCGCCGATTTGCAGGTTGTCAAAGACGATATTGAATCGGCTGTAGACCGCCTCAGCGATTTCCCCCCCGAGAACGCCGAAAAACCGGTTGTTGTAGCCCCCAAACCTACGGGCGGTGTCGTAACACTGGCAGTCATTGGCGACGTGGGGGCGATGGCTCTGAGGCGCGCCGCCGAGGACATCGAGCGCGATCTTCTGACGCAGCAAGGCGTATCTCTTGTCTCTCTCGAGGGAGACCGCGATCTGGAGATCTCGATCGAGGTCAGCGAGGCGACCCTGCGGCGCTACGACCTTACGTTCGAGGAGGTGGCGGGCGCGGTACGGCAGTCGTCCCTGGATCTTGCCGGGGGCTCAATCGCCACCGATTCCGGTGAAATTCTTCTGCGCACTAATCAGAAGCGACAAACCGGAGAGGCATTCGATTCGGTCGTCATTCGGACCCAGCCTGACGGTTCGGTTATCACGCTCGCCGATATTGCTGATATCAACGACGGTTTTGTGCGTAAACAGCTGAGGAATATCTATAACGGCCGACCGGCCGTGTTTGTAAAAGTGTCGCGCGCCGAAGCCGAAGACGTGTTGCAAGTTAAGGAAGCCGTTGACGGGTTCCTGCAGGGATATTCTCCGCCGCCGGGAGTTGAATTGATCGAGCTGCGAGACGAGACGAAGCTATTGCGCGAGCGCGTCAATCTGTTGCTCAGGAACGGCGCGTTCGGTTTTGCGCTGGTATTTCTGTTCCTCGTACTGATGCTCGACCTCAGGCTCGCCGTATGGGTTAGCGCCGGAATTGCCACGGCGTTCATGGGTGGGATCATGTTGTTCGGCGCACTCGGTGTAACGATCACGATGATTTCCCTGTTTGGCCTGATCATCGTGCTTGGCCTTGTCGTGGACGATGCGATCGTCATTGGCGAAAACATCGATGCCGAACAACAAAGTGGTGTCGCAGGCGAGTCTGCGGCCAGCCGCGGTGCCCATCGAATGCTGGCGCCAGTCATTGTCGGCGTGCTTACCACGGTGGCGGCGTTTGCACCGCTGCTGGTTACAGGCGGTACCTTTGGGGACATCACCCGGGCCATTCCGCTGGTCGTAATCAGCGTTTTGCTCGTGTCATTGCTCGAGGCGTTCTGTATCTTGCCGGCTCACCTCAGCCACGGTGGTTCCTGGTCGCGCGGACCCATCAAGCGCTTGCAGGCAAAGATCGGTAATGGCATTGAATGGGCTAGAGACCGGGTGGTCAGATCCGGTGTTACGTTCGCTGCAAAGTGGCGGTACGCGACGCTCGGCGTTGCTGCAGCTTTCTTTATTCTTTGCATCGGTCTGCTGCAGAGCGGACAGGTTCGCTTCATCTTTTTCCCTGCCGTCGAAGGCAACAGCCTGTCAGCATCATTAACGATGCCGGACGGTACGCCATTTGAACGCACGGATGCTGCCGTTCAGTCAATGACCAACGCTGCTTACGAGGTTGCTGAGGAGATTGAACAGGAGAGCGGCGAAACCCTGTTCGTTTCCGTTACGTCCACGAGTGGCGGAAGCGCGTCTTCAAACAACGGTCCGGGCGGGCAGTCGAGTTTTTCCGGCGAAGAGAATATTGGCCAGGTTCGCATCGAACTCACGCCGTTTGGCCAGCGAATGACCCCGGCGGCCGAAATAGAACGGCGTTGGCGCGGCCGCGTCGGTAGCATCGAGGGTGCCGAGCGTGTCAGTTTTTCTTCGAGCTTTGTGCGCTTCGGGTCTGATGTTGAGTTCGAACTTGCGCATCAGGATGAGGCGCAGCTGGTCGCGTCGGTTGAGGACCTGAAGCGCAGCCTGGCGCAGGTCGAGGGTATCAACCAGATTGAGGATAGTTTTGATCTCGGGAAACGACAGCTTGTATTTGAACTGACGCCGACCGGTCGTGCGGCCGGTCTCAGGGAGGCTGACATTGCCACCCAGGTTCGCCGGGGCTTTTTCGGCGAGGAGGTACAGCGCATACAACGGGGCCGCGAGGAAATACGTGTCTATGTTCGCTACCCGGAATCGACGCGCACCAGCCTGGACGCGCTGGACAACTTCAGAGTGCAGCTGCCGGGCGGCGGCAGCGCGCCATTGCTAACGGTGGCGAGCGTCGAGGAGAGTCGCGCCTACTCGTCCATTGAACGTATTGATGGACGCCGTGTTGTGACCGTGAGTGCGGACGTCGACGAAGCAATCTCAACGCCCAACATTGCGAACGAGGCCATACTCGCGTCAGTGATGCCGGAGCTTGAGCAAAAGTATCCGGGTCTTCGCTGGGTACGCGCGGGAACAACGCGTGAGCAGAATGAGGATCTCGCGTCGTTGGGGAGCGCCTTCATCGTTGTTCTGCTGATCATCTTCGCATTGATCGCAACCCAGCTACGTTCATATATTCAGCCCCTGGCAATACTCGTCGCGATTCCGCTGGGAGTTGCCGGTGCCGTATTGGGCCATTTTGTTCTTGGGTTCGCGTTGTCGTTCATTTCGATATTCGGAATTGTTGCGTTAGCGGGTGTTGCGGTTAATGCCTCGGTTGTTCTGGTCGATCTCTATAATCAATATCGAGCTGAAGGCAAATCGCCCATCGAGGCCGCAGCCGACTCCGCAGCTCGCCGCTTCAGGCCGGTGTTGCTTACGACGCTGACAACCGCACTCGGCCTGGCGCCGCTTCTGTTCGAGAAAAGCCCGCAGGCCCAGTTCCTGATTCCTATGGCAGTCAGTCTCGGATTCGGCATCGTCGTATCGGGATTCATGGTACTTTTCGTCACGCCATCGGTTGCTGTCATGATCGATGACTGGCGCGCAAGGGCCTCGTCTCGGGACTCTGCAGTCGCCGAAGAGCCACTCGTGAACACGATTAGCGAACCATCGAAGCAAACTCCAATTGGAGTAATCGCGGTCTTCGCAATCTGCCTTGTGCCGTCCTTGTCCGACGCGGCGGATCTCGACCTGCTTCTTGAGAATGCGCCCGACGGCGGGACGCTCGTTTTCCAGATCTACAATGCCGCTGATGCATTTGGCGATTTGCGCGATCCGGCGCAGGAGTTTTCACTACCCGCGGTTGGTGACGGCACATACGCCCTCGAGAATGTCATCGATGGTCAGATTGCCGTGCTTGTCTACCATGACGAGAATGAGAACGGCATTATCGACAAGAATTTTATCGGCATTCCGCGTGAGCCTCTGGCGATCTCCAACGCCTATAAGCCAAAAGGGCCGCCCAGCTTCGCGCGTGCGAGCTTCAATATGCCGTCGGACGATCGCCTGCAGATTGGCATGGAGATGTATAAAGTGCTCGGCGAGCGCGGCCGGGTCGGGCTTGGTGTCGGCGTGATTGGTCGCAGCAACCCTTACCGTGACTCATCGCGGAACGTCTCCCAGGTAATCCCGGCGGTGACGTACGTCGGAGAGCGCCTGCAGTGGTTTGGTCCTGCATTGCGATACGGAATCTACGGAAGCGGCAAACTCCGACTCGCTGCGGCGGCGGAGTACCGTATTGGCGTCTATGAGGAAGATGACAGCGACTTTCTGTCCGGGCTTGGCGATCGAGAAGACACTCTGCTTGGAGGCGTGGGTCTGCAGTACGAAATTGCCGAGGGATTCGAGCTTGAATTGTTGTACCAGCACGATGTACTCGATCGCATTGGCGGCGGCATGGCCAATGTGCGCCTCTCGCGTGGAATACCCTGGGGCACGGCCTTATTCGTGCCGCAGATTGCCTATAACTGGCTGGGCAGTGACATGAGTAATCATGATTTCGGCGTACCCGAGAGTGCGGCGACGCCTGACAGACCAGCCTACCGGCTCGGCAGCACAACGAGCTTCGAGGCAGGGGTCGGCGTCTTCATCGAGCTTACCGAGAGTTGGCGAATCATCGTTAACGTGGCAGGTGAGCGACTGGAGGATAGTGTTGTAGAAAGCCCCATCGTCGACGATGATGTCGTCATCAAGGGCCTTGCAATAGTTACCTACGTATTCTGATGACTCGAAGAAGCATTCGTTGAGCAAGCGACTCGTATTTGGAGCGAGTGGCTATATCGGCAGCTATCTTGCGCCTTTCCTCGCGTCGCAGGGAATCGAGGTGCGCGCAACGTCGCGAAACCTCGATGTTATAGCCAGTCGTGAGTGGTCGAATGTAGAGCTGGCTGAGGCCGACGCGCTAGAAGCGGAAAGCCTGAACAGCGTCCTCGAAGGCATCGATATCGCCTACTACCTCGTGCACTCGATGGCCGCCGGAAAAAACTTTCCTGACCTGGATGCAACGGCAGCACGCAATTTCGCAGCTGCCGCGGAACGACAGGGTGTCAAACGCATTGTGTACCTCGGCGGACTCGTTCCGGATACGCCGAAATCGACGCATCTTCGGTCGCGGCAGGAGACAGGCGATATCCTGCGAGCAGGCGGCGTTCCGGTCACGGAGATTCGTGCCGGAATGATTGTCGGACCGGGGTCGGCAGCCTGGGAGGTGATACGCGATCTCGTCAACCATCTGCCCATCATGGTTACGCCGCGCTGGGTATTTTCACGATCGACCCCTATAGCGCTCAGCAACCTGCTCCGCTACCTGGCTGATGCGCCGTTGTTGGATGAGACCGCGGGTGAGATCTACGATGTTGGCGGTGCTGACGACCTTACCTATGAAGAAATCATGCGGCAGTACGCCGAACTCGTTGGTAAGAAACCCTACATCATCCCCGTTCGCGTTTTGACGCCTCGCTTGTCGTCCTACTGGCTTAGCCTGGTGACCTCGGTACCAACCAACATAGCGCGCGCCCTGATCGACGGGCTGTCCCAGGACGTCATAGCCGACGATAACCGGCTGGCCCGACTTGTTCCCCAGAAACTTCTCGGCTTTCGCGAGGCGGCCGCCGAGGCGCTCGACGCAGATCGCAAGCATGCCGTGCCGGCCCGTTGGGTTGAGGGGGCTATAGCGCGTCGCGAGTTTCATGCCGAGTACAGCTTCTATTCCAAGCGCGCTGGCGCCCATGCGTATACCGAAGCAAGTGCGGATAATTTGTGGCGCGTCGTTTGTCGTTTCGGACAGGACGGTGATTTTTTCTACGCCCGCTTTCTCTGGTGGCTACGAAGAGGCCTCGACTGGATCGCGGGTGGGCCGAGTATGCGCCGCAAGCGGCGCCACCCTGACGACCTGCAGGTGGGTGATGTTGTTGATTCGTGGAGGGTAATCTCAATACAGCCTGGCAAGCAGCTGACCATGCTGATGGAAATGAAGGTGCCGGGGGCAGGTGTGCTTGAGTTCGATATTGACGACAGCGGTGATGGCCAACGGTCTATAACTGTCACGGCATACTTCCATCCAGCCGGTGTGTGGGGACTTCTGTACTGGTTCGCAGTCCTGCCGTTTCACGCAATCCTGTTTCGCGGCATG
>CALDZH010000192.1 GCA_937944275.1 uncultured Woeseiaceae bacterium | reverse complement strand
GACGAGCGCTGACCCGAACGGCAATACAAAAACACGGGGCCATCGCTTTCTGACACTGCTTTCTGGAATTGCTCGACCATGTCCATGGTCAGGCCATTGCGATCGATAGGAATGAAGTGAAATGCAATGCCGTTGGCTTCGCACTCGGCAGCGATATCACTTGCCGCTGGTTGACCGAAGTCTTCCGCGTCCGGGCGATTACAGATAATTGTCGTGAAGCCACCGGCCGCAATGTCAAACACGTCCGATGGGCTTATTTGCGAGGAAACAGCGCAGGATTCGCTGAGGCGATATGCAGTCATAGTGTTAGTCCTGCTCAGACCGCGTCGAGCGGAATCTTCAGGTAGCGAATATCGTTGTCTTCGGGTTCGGGAAGACGGCCGGCACGAAGATTGACTTGCAAGGAGGGCAAAATGAGCTTGGGCATACCAAGCTGACTGTCTCGTCCTTCACGCATTTCGATGAACGCGTCTCTTGATACCGAGTCACTAATGTGGATGTTGTTTGCGCGTTGCTCAGCGACAGTTGTTTCCCAGGCATAGACATCGCGACCGGGGGCCTTGTAGTCGTGGCATATGAAGAGACGTGTTTCGTCAGGCAAGGAAAGGATTTTCTGTATCGAGTCGTACAACTGGGCGGCATCGCCGCCGGGAAAATCAGTACGGGCACTACCAAAGTCGGGCATGAACAATGTGTCCCCGACGAAGGCGGCATCGCCGATTACATAGGTGATACATGCGGGCGTGTGCCCCGGAGTTGCGATGATGTGTCCGGCAATATTACCGACAGCGAAAGACTCACTATCGGCGAACAGGTGATCGAACTGGCTCCCGTCCGTGGCGAGATCCTTGAGGTTGAAGATGTTCTTGAACGTTTCCTGCACTGTAGCTACGTTAGTGCCTATGGCCGTTTTGCCACCGAGTTTTTCGCGTATGTAAGGCGCGCCACTAAGGTGGTCGGCGTGCACATGTGTTTCGAGAATCCAGTCGATTTCCAGATTTTTGCCCTCAATAGCTGCGATGACGTCGTCAGCCGATTTCGTCGACGTGCGGCCCGAAGCCGGATCGAAGTCGAGTACGGGATCGATTACGGCCGCGCGCCCTGAGGAAGGATCAGCAACGATGTAGGTAATCGTGAATGTTGCTGCGTCAAAGAATGCGCTTACGTCAGGCCTGGACATTGGATTCGCCAAATAAAAAATGTTCTTATATTATAAAAGTCTAATATATTGTTGTCAATTCATGCTGCGTTTGCTGCTGTTCCAGGTTATCGCGTTATTGGCGGGCATTCAGGCCTTGACCAGTGCTTCGCGAATCTGCTCGATTTGTGGCTTGAGTTTTGGCTGGGCTTTGCCCAGGCAATGATTGTCCCGGGGGCAACTGGAGCTGCGCTGGCAAATTATCGTCGCGTCTTTCGACGCACCTTCGACAATCCAGCCGATATTCAGAATCTTGCCGATACTCTCGAGTTGCTTGCGTGCCTCGGTCGGAATTGGCGCCGAACCTCCGCCCTGGTTGCAGCTCGTCTCGATAATGTCGATTGTTTCGCTCGGATTGATGTTCTGTGATTTGAGCGCAGGCGAAAGGTCAACACCAGCGCACAGGACGTGTGGGTTTCCGGCTGCGTCCTTGCTGCGTATGGACTCACAGCAATACAGGCGCTTGTCATCGCCCGATCGCAAAACCGATATTTGTGCAGATGGACGGGTCGAGCGTGAATTCAGCATGCGGAACACGGCCCAATGCTGACACGGATCCGAGACCAGGCGCATATTGCCCCAGGGAAGGGGGATGCCATTGCCGCGGTAGACGGCACGCAAGTTGCCCGGAGGATAAGCATCGAAGTAATGCCAGAACCGGTATGGGGAGACGCTCGACATGCGGCGCATTACAAGCGTGTTGGTTAGCTCGACCTTGTCACCCGAGTCGATCGCATACGAATTACGCGCGAGGAATTGCCTGAAAGGTGTCTTGGGCGCCAACAGAGCCGCCGCAAAATAGCTGCACTCAAAATCGCGCCACGCATAGAGAATATCCCTGGCATCGACGTTGATTGAGTCGGAGTCGTGGCGGCGACCGGAAACATGACCACCGGACACCTGGGGAGCACGAGCGCCATCGCCATCGTGCAATATCTTGTGGCCGATCTGGTTCGCAAGATCGAACTTGAGGCGCGACGGAAGATTCTCGAGTTCGCGGTTCAGGTAAATCTTGTTTGGCGCATCGAAGAAAGAGCGTACAAGTGTATTGAGTGGCTTGTCGAAATCGCCCTTGTCCCTGAATGTGGAATTATCAAACCACAGGATCTCCAGCCCCAGATTTTTTGCGATAGCAAACACATCGTCGACTCGCATCGGGAAGTGCTTTTTGCCAACACGTTCAGCCGCTCGTTCTATATCCGGAAACCGATTCTGGTTTTGCTCCTGGTGCGTTCGAATCAGGAGGTGTGCAAACTGGCGCCCGGTCGTACCCGTTTGGGCGAGCAACTCTGGAATCGCAAGTTGCAGGAGCGATTCGGAAAACAGGAAACCGGGCTCCAGCGGCATGCCGCTGACAGCAGCCGTCGGTGCCGTGTCGATTACGTCGTCATCAAGAGACTCGTCAAAAAACCAGTGGGTGTCTTTCTGAAAAATTTCAGCGATGATCTCGAGCAGGCGCTCGGATGGCACCCGCTTGCCGTTCTCGATCATCGATAAGTAGGAGACGGACGGACCCGCCTCGGCGTCGATCTGTACGCACCTTACGGACAGGTCTTCGAGTGTCAGATGATTGCGTTTCCTCAGGCTTTTTATCTTCGTCCCGAGGAAGTGTGCCTTGCGCCGGATGCCCTGCTGAGCTGTCATGGATTTGCCTGTTGTGTAATTAACACTGTAAAATTTCTATTGTGAAATTTCATAAAAGTCGAGACTAGTATAGCGCGACAGCGCATATGCGCAACAACCGATCGGATAAGCAATTGACATGACGACGATGGCGGGCGGTAATGCTCGTGCCATCCGCCACTACTGATGAAATGAGCATGAACGAGCAAAGAGGATACTGCGCGCTGACAATATCCCCCGTATTCGCGCAGTTTGTAGAAGGCGATCTCCTGCCGGCGATTGGTATCAGCCCGGAGGATTTCTGGCCTGGACTTGAGTCGATTATCAATGACCTGACGCCGGTCAACCGGGCGCTGCTCGAAAAACGTGACGAGATCCAGCGGCAGATCGACAGGTGGCATATCGCCCGGCGTGGCCAGGCCTGGGATCATGATGAGTATGTCGCGTTTCTCGAGAGCATCGGTTACCTGGTGGCAGCTGGCGAGCCGTTTCGGATCACAACTCAAAACGTTGATCGTGAAATCGCCGAGATAGCTGGTCCCCAGCTTGTAGTTCCGGTGTCGAATGCCCGGTTTGCACTCAACGCGGCGAACGCCCGCTGGGGAAGTCTGTACGACGCACTTTACGGTACCGATGTGATCAGCGACGAAAACGGACAGGAGCGCGGCGCCAAGTATAATCCTGCGAGAGGCGCAGCGGTCATTCGCTATGCGACCGAATTTCTCGACAACACCATTCCGCTCGACGGCGTGAGTCATGCCGACGTCAATGCGTATGGGCTGGACCATTCGGATGACGGTGACATTTTCGTCGCATCGCTCGCGAATGGTGACGCGGTAGGACTTGCTGATCCGGAAAAGTATGCAGGCCATAGCGGTGAGTCGGGCCGCTGTGTATTCCTGTTCCGCAACCATGGTCTGCACATCGAGCTACTGGTTGATCCGGAGCATCCGGTTGGCAAGTCGGCAACGGCCAATCTCGCCGATGTCGTGCTCGAGTCTGCGGTCACAACTATTCAGGATTGCGAGGACTCGGTAGCAGCGGTCGATGCAGCGGACAAAGTTGGCGTGTATCGCAACTGGCTCGGCCTCATGCAAGCTGACCTGGAAGCGACCATCGAGAAGGGCGGCAAGATGATGTCGCGTGTACTTGAACGCGATCGCCACTACACCGCCGCAAATGGTGAAAAAATTGCATTGACCGGACGCAGCCTCCTGCTTGTTCGTAACGTGGGCCATCTCATGACGACAGACGCGGTGCTGGATGCTAATGGAGACGAGGTATTTGAGGGAATACTCGATGCGGTAATCACGACTGCCTGCGCGATGACCGACAGGCGCCGAGAGAACATGCAGGCTAACAGCCGAGAGGGCAGCATTTACATCGTGAAACCGAAAATGCACGGGCCGCACGAAGTGGCATTTGCCGATACCTTGTTTGGTCGAGTCGAGGAACTTTTCAAGCTCAAGCCGAATACGCTCAAGGTCGGGGTAATGGATGAAGAGCGGCGCACGACGGTAAATCTCGCCGAGTGTATTCGCGCTGTGCGTAATCGCATTGTGTTCATCAACACCGGGTTCCTCGATCGAACCGGTGACGAGATTTTCACGAGCATGCATGCTGGCACGGTGTTTCGGAAAGAAACGATCAAGGAACAGCCGTGGATTCTGGCCTACGAAGACCGCAACGTGGATGTAGGTATCGAATGCGGACTTCCCGGTAAAGCCCAGATCGGCAAAGGTATGTGGCCCAAGCCCGATGAGATGCGGCAGATGCTCGACACGAAGCAGGCGCATCCGGAAGCGGGTGCCAACTGCGCCTGGGTGCCTTCTCCAACCGCAGCAACGCTGCACGCGATGCACTATCACGCAGTCGACGTACGTGCTCGCCAAAAGGAACTCGCAAAACGGGAAATGGCCAGTCTGGACGCCATCCTGACGCCACCTCTTGCAGATGTCAGCGTCCTGACGGCAGAAGAGATTCAGGCCGAACTCGGCAACAATGCGCAAGGCATCCTCGGCTACGTCGTGCGCTGGATTGACCAGGGCGTTGGTTGTTCGAAAGTGCCGGACATTGAAGATGTGGGCCTGATGGAGGATCGTGCGACGTTGCGAATTTCCAGTCAGCACATGGCGAACTGGCTGTTACATGGCGTCGTAACGAAGGGCCAGGTTCTCGAGACTTTTACGCGCATGGCGAAAGTCGTCGACAGGCAGAATGAGGGTGATGCATCATACGAACGTATGAGTGACGACTATGCCACAAGCATCGCTTTCCAGGCCGCGTGCGCATTGGTGTTCGAGGGCTGTGAACAGCCCAGCGGTTATACCGAACCCCTGTTGCACCAGTATCGGCGGCAAAAGAAAGCCGAGCTTGCGGCCTGACGAAGGCCGTCTGTGCGCATCTGCGCATTCCTCGCGCTCATAGCGCTGGTTGCCGAACCTGCGCTGTCCAGTGACGGCGTCACCATTGCTGTAGCCAGCAATTTTTCGAGGGCTGCAGCCGAGCTTTCCGAAAAATTCGCCGACGATACCGGAATAACAGTGCGCATTAGCAACGGATCGACCGGCAAGCTTTATGCTCAAATCCTCAATGGCGCGCCGTTCGATGTTTTCCTTGCAGCCGATTCCGAACGGCCGATTCTTCTTGAACAGTCCGGGCATGCTGTCGCCGGAACGCGCGCCACATATGCCGAAGGTGCCCTTGTACTGTGGTCGGGCGAGGCGGGCGATTGTCCTGCTGCTTTAAGAGATGAGCATGGCGGACGCGTTGCGCTGGCCAATCCGGCGACGGCTCCATACGGAAAGGCGGCGATCGAGTATTTGTCGACAGAGGGATTATGGGACTCCGTGTCTCGCCGAGCCGTTTACGGCGAAAACATAAATCAGGCCCTGCAATTTGTAGCCACGGGAAACGCAGCAATCGGTTTCATCGCCAAATCGCAGTTGACGGCGCCGCAATTGCCGGAGGCCGCCTGTACCTGGGAGTTGCCAGCTTCTTCTTACTCGAGCCTCGAGCAGCAGGCCGTGCTGTTGGCACGGGCGGCCGACAACGAAGGTGCACTGCGATTTATCGAATACCTGCGCTCCGAGGCGGCACATGAAATCCTGGCGCGTCATGGCTACGGGGTGACGCGGTGAACACCTTCGGACCGATGTGGCTGTCCATCCAGCTGGCACTGGTAACGACCGCCGTTCTGGTCGTAATCGGCACGCCCATCGCGTGGTGGCTGTCGCAAACGAAATTGAGATTCAAACCTGCTGTGCAAGCCGTCGTTGCCATGCCCATTGTGCTTCCGCCGACGGTGCTTGGTTTCTACCTGCTGATTCTACTCGGGCCGGATGGTGCGGTTGGCAGCTGGTGGGTGCAGCTAACCGGCAGCGCTTTGACGTTCTCATTCACCGGACTGGTCATAGCGTCCTGTGTCTATAGCCTGCCATTTGCTGTGCAGCCAATGCAGAACGCCTTCGAATCTTTGCCGAGGCAACAGCTCGAGCGCGCGTGGACGCTCGGCGCATCGCGCCTCGACGCGTTCTTGTCAATTGCCGTGCCGTTGTCGATGCGAGGTTTTGTTAGCGGCATCGTGTTGAGTTTTGCCCATACGCTTGGAGAATTCGGAGTAGTACTGATGGTTGGTGGCAACATCCCGGGCGAGACCCGAGTTGTTTCAATAGCCATTTACGATCACGTCGAATCACTGAACTACGCAGCGGCGCACCAAATGTCCTTGCTGTTGATCGGTTTTGCATTCGTCGTTCTGGCGGGCATGTTCGTGATTAACCGACGCTGGAGTGAAAGATGATTCATCTCCGGCACAAGTTATCCAAGAGAGATTTTGTTCTCGATGTCGACATTCAGGTGCCGGATACCGGCATAACGGGTGTCTTCGGCGAATCGGGATCAGGGAAGACGACCCTGCTGAGGTGTATCGCCGGTTTGGAGCAGGAGGGCGGTCTTCCTGCTCACAAGCGCAATATCGGTTACGTGTTCCAGGAGCCTGGGTTGTTCCCGCATCTTACCGTGCGTGGAAATATTGAGTACGGTGCGCGTCGCGCGGCGGCACAGAGGATCGACCGTGAGTCAGTCGTCGACATGCTCGGTATCGGCGACTTGCTGGAGAGGAAACCTGATTCGTTGTCCGGGGGCGAATCTCAACGCGTCGCCATCGCTGCAGCGTTGCTGCGCTCACCGGACCTTGTGCTGATGGACGAGCCACTCGCATCGCTCGATCGCAAACGCAAGGACGAGTTACTACCTTATTTTGATCGTCTGCACGATGAGTTGTCTGTCCCGGTCATTTACGTCAGTCACGATATCGAAGAAATCAGTCGGCTCTGCGATCACCTGGTTCTGCTCGACAACGGCAGGGTAGCGGCCAGTGGGGATCTGCTCGATGTCGTGTCGCGTGTGGACGTGCCCGTATTGTCCGGACGAAATGCAGGTGTCGTTCTCTGGGCAACGCCTGTGGACCATGAGGACGGGCTGACGAAATTCAATTTCGGGGACGGCGATATCTGGGTGGCGGGCAGGTTCGAAGCGACCGGGACGCCGCTTCGATTACGAATTGCAGCAAACGACGTCAGCATCGCGCGCGACAGGCCAACGTCTACCACGATACTTAACATATTGTGCGCTACTGTTGAGGAAGTGCATTGTGTCGACACAGCGACGGCGCTGGTGCGTCTCCGCGCAGGCAACCAGGGCCTGTTGGCCCGGGTAACGAACCGGTCTGTGCGGCGTCTCGGCCTCAAGCCTGGTGACCAGGTCTTTGCACAGGTCAAGTCGGTCACAGTTAGACATTAGCTCCCTGAAAATGACCCGCATCGGGCTGGAATATGTTGAGTTCAGGCCCTTCCGGCTGTGAAGTTGACACTGTCAAATTTTTTTTGTGAAATTATTCAGACAGGCGGCGTAGACTTCGCGGAGCGGGTGTGAGGTTGACCCGCCAGATTGCTTTTCTAGATGAGGATTTGTCATGTCCCAGTATTCCGACGATATCCAGGCCGCCGCAGGGCTGATAGCCAGCCAGGGCAGTGCCTGGGATGCCATTGAACCCGAATCCGTTGCGCGCATGAAGGCGCAGAATCGCTTCCAGACCGGCCTGGACATCGCCAGGTACACGGCCAAGGTCATGCGTGAGGATATGGCCCGCTACGACGCCGATTCGTCGCAGTACACGCAGTCACTGGGCTGCTGGCATGGCTTTATCGGCCAGCAGAAGATGATTTCGATTAAGAAGCACTTCGGGACCACGGACCGGCGTTACCTGTACCTGTCCGGCTGGATGGTTGCCGCCTTGAGGTCGAAATTCGGCCCGTTGCCCGACCAGTCGATGCACGAGAAGACGACTGTGCCGGAACTGATCGAAGAGCTCTACACCTTCCTGCGCCAGGCAGACGCCCGTGAACTAGGGGGCCTGTTCCGTGAGCTGGACAAGGTGCGCAAGGAAGGAAACTCGGTCAAAGAGCGGGACATTAAGAACCAGATCGAGAATTTCCAGACGCATGTCGTGCCTATCATTGCGGACATTGACGCAGGTTTCGGTAATGCCGAGGCGACTTACCTGCTCGCCAAGAAGATGATCGAAGCAGGTGCCTGTGCCCTGCAGATTGAGAACCAGGTATCGGATGAGAAACAGTGTGGTCATCAGGACGGCAAGGTCACGGTTCCACATGAGGACTTTCTGGCGAAAATTCGCGCACTCCGCTACGCATTTCTTGAACTCGGTGTCGACGATGTCATCATCGTCGCGCGCAACGACTCGCTCGGCGCGGGACTGACCAAGCAGATCGCCGTGACGCATGAGCGTGGCGACCTCGGTGATCAGTACAACTCGTTCCTCGATTTCGACGAGGTAACGCCTGAGGATTTGAAGAACGGTGACGTGCTCATGAAGCACGACGGCAAGTTCGTACATCCCAAGCGCCTGCCGAGTAACCTGTTCCAGTTCCGTCCTGGAACCGGAGAAGATCGTTGCGTGCTGGACTGCATCACTTCACTGCAGAATGGCGCAGACCTTTTGTGGATCGAGACCGAAAAGCCGCACATCGGGCAAATTGGTGGCATGGTCAACCGTATTCGCGAAGTGGTCCCGAACGCAAAGCTGGTTTACAACAACAGTCCGTCGTTCAACTGGACGCTGAACTTCCGCCAGCAGGTTTACGATGCATGGGTGGAGGAAGGCAAAGACGTCTCGGCATACGACCGCGATCACCTCATGAGCGTCGATTATGACGGCACAGAACTTTCCGACGTAGCCGACGAAAAGATTCGAACCTTCCAGGCTGATGCGGCACGCGAGGCTGGTATTTTCCACCACCTGATCACTCTGCCGACCTATCACACTGCGGCGCTATCGACCGATACGTTGTCGAAGGAGTACTTCGGTGATCTGGGGATGCTGGGCTACGTCCTTCATGTCCAGCGCGAGGAGATCCGCAACGGCATCGCCTGTGTCAAGCACCAGAACATGTCGGGATCGGACATCGGCGATGATCACAAGGAGTACTTTGCCGGTGATGCCGCCCTCAAGGCTGGTGGTGAAAATAACACGATGAACCAGTTCTCCTGATTTGTAACGACTTAGTTGAACAAAGGGCGCAACATGTGTTGCGCCCTTTTTTTATACGCGGAATGCAGTCTCAGTGAATGCTTCCGGAAGTCGCTCCTGAACGTGTTCGTCGAGTTCCAGTCCCCAGGTGTTTATCAGGCAACCAAGCGTCTGGTACATACCATGCAGCAGGACAATGTCCAGCATTTGCTGATTGGTGAAATGCTTTTGAAGGCGAGTGCGAGTCGCTTCGCATATGCAGTTGTTGGCGGTAACGTCGTCGACCGCCCGGAGCAGGGCGGCATCCGCATCGCCCCATTCGCCCACGCCTGAGTGAATCCTCTGAATCTCGTCGACAGTTAATCCGCTATCAATTCCCCGGACGACGTGAGACGCCCATTCATACCAGCTCTTCATGCGCACGGAGATGCGCAGAATCACCAGTTCACAGTGGCGTTGCGTCAAATCACCGCCATTAACGAGGTACATCCGCAGGCTCCACCACGCGCTCAGCAACCTGGGATGATTGGCCATCATTGCGTGAATGTTGAGTGGACGCCCGTGCATGTCATCGACGACGTGTTGCAATGAAGGGTTCCAGGCAGAAATTGGTAGCGGTTTCATAGGCGACTCCGGTCGCGAACACTGGTCTGACCAGCAAAAATGTGAACTAATTCAGTCACATCATCTGTGATCTGTGCGCCACGTCAAGTCGGCGTCGGTGATGTGCGTGCAATAGTGGGGCCACGACTCAACAGCGCAGCGTCACCCCGGTATGGAATCACCGTATTTCTACATTATTTTCTCAATGATGATCAGTAGCGCCGCGCTGTCCGTGGTTTTTTACATGGCGTGGCTGAACTTCGGTCGAAAACAGCACACCCTGACCTGGTCCCTCGCTTTTCTTGCCGGAGCACTGCAGTGGCTCTGCGTCCTCAATCAGAATCTGTTTGCAACAAGAGAAGCCTATTTGCTGCTGGAGAGCGCGCTTGCCGTGGCGTTGGTCACGCTCGGACTACGCGGCCACTGTCAGCGAACCCAGTGCAAGCACCTGCCGAAGAACCTCTGGCCACTAGCGATGAGTGTTTACGCGATGATTGCGTGGCACATAGTTGTCATTCCCAATGTCGGTATCAAGATGTCGATTGTCCCGGCATATGCCGCAGTGACCCTTTTTATGTCTGCCTGGATGATCCTGAATTACCGGAAAAAAACACGTCCGGCGGAGTGGGCGGCAGTCATTTTCATCATCATATTTGCCCTGACCCAGGCCGTGTCTGCCGGCCTTGCATATATGCAGGGGCCAACGGGTGACACGGTCTTCGCCGATATTTTTTCTCATTTCGAATTCCTGACCTTGCCGGCAGGCTACATGACGATGTCGATGTTCATCATTCTGATGATGGCGTCGGACATCTCGGCGCAAATGAAGAAGCTTGCAACGCGTGATCAGCTGACTGGTCTTCTGAATCGGCGTGGATTCACTGAGTTCGGCGAGCGCGCATTCTCGGCGGCAAAACGCGCAGCCTCGCCATTGTCCGTCATAATGACTGACATCGATCGATTCAAAAACATCAACGATAAATTCGGCCATGCCGCCGGCGATGCAGCATTGGTTCATTTCGCGCGAATGGTTTCCGAATATCGGCGTAGTGAAGACGTTGTTGCACGAGTTGGAGGTGAAGAGTTTGCGCTGCTGCTACCCGGAACCGAGCTCCGGGACGCAATGGCGCTGGCAGACCAGCTGTGCGCCAAAGTGGGTTCAACGCCGATGGACGTAACGGGAATCGGGATGCCCATGACATCCAGCTTTGGTGTATCGGCAGTCTCGGAAAAAGACGCATCGCTTGCTGATCTTGTATTGCGTGCCGACCGGGCGCTGTACCGGTCCAAGCGAGCCGGCCGCAATCAGGTTGACCTCGAATCGTCGCAGCTGATGCTCGCTTCTGATGGAAAGCTGAAACCCGTTTCTTCGGCATAGCCGGTCAAACCATACCCCGAAAAAGCAGACTGGCGCCAAAGCTGTTTGTCACTCGTCTTGCTGCGGTAGTATGGACGATAATCTTGCTTTTACCGAGGAAGAACAAAACATGTTGTTGACCAGTTTTCCGCGCGTCCCGCTGGCGCACTTGCCAACGCGACTCGAGTTTCTGCCGCGGCTTAGCGAGCACCTGGGCGGGCCGCGTGTCTGGGTGAAGCGCGATGACTGCACCGGTCTTGCGACGGGCGGTAACAAGACTCGCAAGCTCGAGTTCTCGATGGGTGAAGCGCTGCAAACAGGTGCCGATACGATCATCACGGTTGGCGCCGTACAGTCGAATCACGTTCGCCAGACTGCCGCTGCGGCGTGCAAACTCGGTATGAAGTGCGAAGTGCTTCTCGAGCACCGGGTGGCCGAACCGTCAGAGCTGTACCGGAACTCAGGTAACGTGCTTCTGGACAGGATCTTCGGCGCAAATCTGCGCGAGTACGCGAAGGGTACCGACTTTGACGCAGCCATGGATGAAATTGCCGATGAGATCCGGGCTGACGGTGGCACGCCTTACATCGTGCCGGGCGGAGCCTCGAATCCCGTTGGCGCATTGGGCTACGTTGGCTGCGGTGAAGAGCTGCTACAACAATGCCGAGAACAGGAAATACAGTTCGATCACCTCGTTACGGCAACCGGCAGCGCCGGAACCCACGCCGGCCTGGCAGTGGGCCTGAGAGGCAACGGCAGTGACCTGCCCATACTCGGCATTGGGGTCAACGCCCCACAGGATGTGCAGGAGGAGCGCGTTTACAATCTTGCCTGTGAAACCGCCGGGCTCGTTGGCAAGCCGGGATGCGTAAGCCGCGACGATATCATTGCCGACTGCAACTACATCGGTCCTGGATATGGCGAGCCTACCGATGCGATGAACGAAGCCGTACTGATGCTTGCTCGTTTCGAGGGGCTTTTGTTCGACCCGGTATACAGCGGCAAAGCGCTTGCCGGCATGATCGACTACATTCGCAAGGGACGGTTTGCCAAAGACAGCGACATCGTCTTTCTTCACACAGGTGGCGCTGCCGGGCTGTTTGCCTACGCAGATAACCTGGCGTTGACCTAGGAACTACCGGACCTCGTTGAGTTTCCAGTCGTAGTCGCCAAATTCAACGGCGTAGTCGGCAGCGCGCTTGAGTTCGCCGAGCAGCGGTTCTTCGGCGACAGTCTCGAGATAAGCAAGCAGGTCATTTTGTGTGGGTCGGCCAATCGCGAGCATGTGATGCGAAAAGTCTTTCCTGTACCACTTGAAAATCGTGTTCAGGATAACCACGTGCCTGTCGTGATCGACGGCGACATTGCGGCTGTCATTGATGAATTCTGAAGCCGCTGTTGCAAGCAGTTCCTCGAGGGCCCCACCAACCGGTAATTCCGGTCGGGCAACGGGGCAGCTTTCGCTGGCGCAGTTGAGAACGAAGTGGATGCGGGGGTCCTTATAGCGCTTGCGAATAATGCTGTTCTCGACAGTGAGCAGACTCATGAACTTCCCGCCAAACGGAAACCGCAGCTGGTAGAAGAATCCCATGCCCTTGACGACTTCGAGCGGTGCTTTTACGTCAGTCACACTATCCAGAGGCCAGTTCAACAGCACGCCCTTGATAACCCAGGCGTTGTAGGCATACATCCAGTAGGCGAGTTCGTCGTTGCGCGTCGCGAACCGCTCCGGCGATGAGTCAGGGCTGTAGCGACTGATGGCGGCCAGGTAATTGTCCAATTGCGCCACCGACTCGGCCGAAGACCTCCACCGTTCGTAGTCCACACGCCCGTCGGCATCCACATGCTCGTTCATTAATTTCGCAAACGAGTCGTGTGCATAGCCACGCTCAGGAAACGCAGATGATACGGGCACCTCGACACTGACCCGGCGTGGACGATTCGCCCACAGCACAAGTGCGACTGCAATCGCCGCGAGCGCCAGAAGTGTCCAAATAAGTATCAATAGCTTGCCCATTCATCATCACGACCGGCATTTCACGCCCTATATTACGGCAGTATCAGGAAACACTCAGTGTTTCATCAGGCTACTTGACGCCTGCGGAGTTAGCCTGAACCTGAACCAATGTGTGTTTGCAATCAGGAGGTAAGGCTGATGAGGAACAAAATACGATCAATTAGCGGCGCAGTGCTGATGTTGATGATCATTCCGATTATTGTCGGGCTCCTGGCGTGCATGCCGGTCCCGATCGGTGACCCGGAACGTAGCCGTATTGACCCGGACCTGAACGGCCCGTGGGTGATGGATGACGGCAGCGACTCTAATCTGTATCTGTTCCAGCCTTACGATAAAAGGACCTGGCTGGTTGTCGGCGCGCAGATCGAGGAAGGCAGCGAGGCCGAAATTGACGATCTCGATATCAAAACAGCGGGAGATGTCTTCGCTGCACTGCGAACGTACTCGATTGGCGATGATGGCATTACTTCGGCGACGACGATCGCATTCAAAGCGTGGCTCACGAAGCTGGGCGGCGAGCAGTTCATGACCTGGGAGCCGGTCGGTGGCATGAACGCGGATGGTTCTTTCATGCCGGAGTACTGGTTTGTATACAAGGTCGTCAAAGATACAAAGGACAGGGTGAATCTCTACGTGGTGAACCCGGAATACGAAGGATTCGAAGGCATCACGACGCCTGATGACTATGAAGGCGATGACTACGT
>CALDZH010000191.1 GCA_937944275.1 uncultured Woeseiaceae bacterium | reverse complement strand
GCAAACAGGCCGAGCGCGCCGCCAACGAGAACGGTCGGCATTATCGCGAGACCGTCGAGGCCATCAGTAAGATTTACCGCGTTACTGAAGCCAACAATAAAAAAGTACGTCACGACGACCTGGAACATGCCAAGAGGAATTGCCAGGTCCTTGAAGTACGGGATCAACAACGAGGTTTGCACCTCGTCCGTCGCCATAACGTACAGAGCAACGGCGGCAACGATGGCCGCACTAGACTGCCAGAAGAGCTTTTGTTTCGCCGATATACCGGCGGGGTCCTGCAAAATGAGTTTTTTGTAGTCATCGACATAGCCGATGACCCCGAAAGACAGTGTGACAAAGAGAACGATCCAGACGTAAACGTTCTCGAGATCCGCCCAGAGCACTGTGCTGATCGAAATGGCGGCAAGCAATAACGTGCCCCCCATTGTCGGCGTGCCGGCCTTCAATAAATGGGTCTCCGGGCCTTCTTCACGCACGGGCTGGCCGAGCTGGTTCACTTGCAGGCGCTTGATCATGCGCGGCCCGATGATGAACGAGATCATAAGCGCAGTCAGGGCACCCATGATCGCGCGCATCGTCAGGTAGTTGAAAACATTGAATCCCGACTCGAACTGGGAAAGATACTGTGTGAGATAGAGCAACACGATCAGGCCTCCCTTCTCGCGGCTTCGGGCTCGCGCAGCGCATCGACAACACGCTCCATGTGCATCGAGCGAGAACCTTTGACGAGCACGTTAATGTCGGATGTCAGGGCTTCGCCAAGTTCGTCAACCAGGTTGTCCAGGGATGCATACCAGCGGGCATTTTTTCCAAATCCCTCGGCTGCACTGCTCGCAAGCTTGCCGTATGCGAACAAGCGGTTTACACCGCTTGCCCGCACGGCTTCTCCAACCTCGCGATGCAGCTCGGCCGCATCGTCTCCGAGTTCTTTCATGTCTCCCAACACCAGCCAGCTCTCCCCGGCAAGAGCCGACAAGAACTCCGCTGCCGCGACGACGGACAGCGGATTTGCGTTATAGCTATCGTCAAAAAGGGTTGCGCCATGTACGCCTCGTAACGGCTCGAGGCGACCACCAATCGGACTGACGCCCTCGAGCGCAGCGCGAATCTTCTTGACTGAAATTCCAAGTGCGTGCGCTACTGCTGCCGCAGCGCAGGCGTTACGCACGTTGTGTATACCAACGAGCGGCAATGACACAGCAACACTCTCATCGGCAAGATGCAGGGTGAAATCTGTCCGGCTTGCGCTCGCCACAATGTCATCGGCTCGCACATCGGCCGTATCGCCTAAACCAAAGCTGAAGCTACGAATATCGCTGACAAGTGATGACCAGTATTCAAAGTATTTGTCGTCTGCGTTGAGCACCGCGATCTGCGGACGCTTGTCGTTTTGCAGAATCTCGCCTTTTGCCACTGCAACACCTTCAATTGAACCGAATCCTTCGAGGTGTGCAGCGCCGGCGTTCGTAATCACCACGACATCAGGGCTTGCCAGCGACGTCAGGTAGGCAATCTCGCCAGCGTGGTTCGCACCCATCTCCAACACAGCAAACTGATGTGAGTCATCGATGCGCGCCAACATCAAAGGCATGCCAATATCGTTATTCAAGTTGCCGTGCGTAGCGAGCGTGGGAGCCTGTTGCGCCAGGCATGCAGCAATCAGTTCCTTGAGCGTCGTCTTGCCGTTGCTTCCGGTGACGCCAATTACGGTTGCGTCATGCTCTTTTCGCCACGCGGCGCCAAAACGTCCCAACGCGGCAATCGCATCGTCTACGGTAATCTGTGCGACGTCCTCGTCAACCAGCCTGGATACCACCGCACCGGCAGCTCCCTTTTCACTTGCCGCGCCGACATAATCGCGACCATCGAAATTCGGACCTTGCAGAGCGAAGAACAGCTCGCCGTCGCGAATGCTGCGCGTATCGGTACTCACGCCATTGAACTGCCGATCCTCGCCGTGCAGCGCGCCTTGCATGGCTCGGGCTGCCTGTGAAAGCGTCGCGATCATCGTGCGCCTCCCCTTACGGTGAGTGCTTTTTCCGCAATGGCGTAATCGGAAAACGGTACGCGCTTGCCTCGCGATTCCTGGTAGTCCTCATGACCTTTTCCGGCAATCAGAATTACGTCCGCGTCCACCGCTTGCTCAATCGTCCACGCTATCGCGGCGGCGCGATCTTCGATGATAGTTGCCCGTTCCGGATGGGCGAGTCCGGCAACGATGTCGCTGATAATTGCATCCGCATCTTCGCAGCGCGGATTGTCATCGGTGATTACGACACGATCAGCCAGATGCTCTGCGGCCTTTCCCATTTGGGGGCGCTTGCCAACGTCTCGGTCGCCGCCACATCCGAACACAACCCAGAGCCGGCCGCGGCAATGAGCACGCAGTGCGCGTAGCGCAACTTCGAGCGCCATCGGCGTATGTGCGTAGTCAACAAAAACAGCGGAGCCATCCATGGCCACACGCTGCATCCTTCCCGGTGGCGCGCTCACCTGCGACATGACATCGCAAGCTACCGTCATCGACACACCTTTCTTCAGAAGTAGCGCCAACACCAGAACGGCATTAGCCACATTAAAGTCGCCCGGGAGTCGCAGCGTAAAACGGCCGTCTCCCCAGGAACTGACAAACCGGATATCGGATCCATGCTCGGTTGTCACAATCGAGCGAACGAACACATGGGACCTGCCGTTGGCAACACGATTAAAGTCGGTCGACACAGTGACAACGTCTTGCCCGCATTTCGCGGCCAGCTGATCACCGTACTCCGAATCAAGGTTTATGATGCGGTTCCGCGGGGCGCAGTCGAGAAACAGGCGTGCCTTGCTCTCGAAATAGTCACGCATGTTTGCGTGATAGTCGAGGTGATCGCGAGACAGGTTCGTGAACAAAGCCGAATCGAAGCGCACACCATCCACGCGCCGTTGCGCAAGCGCATGAGATGAGACTTCGATTGCCGCGTGTTTCGCCCCCTGATCAACGAATTCTGCCAGGCGGCCGTGTAGTTCTATGGCTGCCGGAGTGGTCATGCCTTCGGCGCCTTCCACCTCACCCAGACCGTGTCCGAGTGTGCCGAGATAAGCGCAACGCTCATCAAGCAGCTCACCCGCCTGCGCAATCATCCAGGCGACCGTCGTTTTGCCGTTGGTACCAGTCACACCGATCACATCCAGGTGCTCCGAGGGCCGGTCGTAGAAACGATTTGCGATCTCACCGAGTTTTTCGGCGAGTCCATCGACCGCAAATACCGGTATGCCAATATCGGCAGGCTCGCTGCCCGTGGATGTATCCCAGGCCACAGCGCATACGCCCGCCTGTCTTGCCTGCTCGAGAAAATCCAGCCCGTGACTGTTCATTCCCTGCACCGCGAGGAACAGGAAACCCTCATGTAATAATCGGCTGTCGCTCGCAATGCCGTGTACCGGAATTCGCGGTGCGTCCACGTAACCTCGCAGAAGGTCTGCAAGTGTTGGCGCCTGAATCATATGTTCGGCCGGCATGCTCATTGGCTCTCCGGCGCTGTTGCCATGGCCTGCAGAACGCTGCCAGGGTCGCGCGCCGGCATGGCATCAGGCGGAACGGCAAGGAGTCGCAACGACTCTGACATGACATCAGCAAACACGGGCGCGGCGACATCGCTTCCGTAATAGAGCTCACCGCTCGGCTCATCGATCACAACAACTGTCGCCAGGCGTGGATCGCTCGCCGGTGCCATGCCCGCGAAAATCGAAATGTATTTGTCTTCCGAGTATCCGCCTGTTGCAAATTTCCAGGCCGTGCCGGTCTTGCCCGCCACGCGATAACCGTCGATGGCCGCCTTGGTCCCGGTACCGCCTGGTCGTACAACTTCCTCGAGCATGCGGCGCACGGCAGTGGCCGTATCCGCACCAATGACTTGCTCGCCTTCTCCCGGCTGGTCGAGTGCGACCAGCGAGATGGGTCGCAGGTTGCCACCATCGGCAATCGCGGCGTATGCCTGTGCAAGCTGTAGCGGTGTTACGGAAATACCGTAACCGTAGGCAAGTGTCGCCTGGCTGATCGGGCGCCAGTTGCTGTAATGCGTGAGCATCCCGGCCGACTCTCCCGGGAAGCCGCTCGTGGTCAGCTCACCGAGACCAAATTGTGTCATGGTGTCCCAGAGCTGATCTGCCTGCAGCGTCATGGCCAGCTTGGTAATACCGACGTTTGATGAGCGAGCGAGAATCGTCGTCAGACTGACGCGGCCAAGATTACGCGTATCCACGATCTTCTTAGGGCCAACGACGATGAATCCCGGAGCCGTGTCTATTATGCTGGATGGCCGGTACTGCCCGCTTTCAAGCGCCGCCGCGACAACGAGTGGTTTCAGGCTTGACCCGGGCTCGAAGATATCTGTAATCGCACGATTTCGATAGCGCTCGGCACTGAGTTGCGAACGGTCATTCGGGTTGTAGGTTGGCTGATTGACCATCGCAAGCACTTCGCCAGTCTTGACGTCGAGTACGACAATCGAACCGGAACGCGCATTGTGGGCCTTGATCGCTGCTTTGAGCGTCCGATAAGCGAGATACTGCAGGCGCAGATCGATGCTGGTGCGCAGGTCCTTGCCATGATGCGGTGGGCGTATGCTCGCGACGTTCTCAATCGAACGACCGAGGCGATCCTTGAGGACGCGTTTCGCACCCGATTCACCTGCGAGCCAGTGGTTGAACGCGAGCTCGAGCCCTTCCTGCCCTTCATCATCGATATTCGTAAATCCAACCAGGTGGCCCGTGACTTCCGACGCCGGGTAGTACCGCCGATATTCGCGCTGTACGTTAATTCCCGGCAAATCCAGATCAAGCACCTCATTTGCCTCTTCAGGGCTCAGGTGCCGCTTCAGGTAGAGGAACTCCTTGTCCATGCTTCTCGTTACGCGGCGCATGAGCATCTGGGAATCAATGCCGAGTGCGCGAGCAAGCTTGGGAATGCTGTCAACGGCCGGAGCGAACTGCTTGGGGTTGGCCCAGATCGAATCAACTGGCGTGCTGATGGCAAGAGGCTCACCATTGCGGTCGGATATCGTGCCTCGATGTGCGGATATTTTTTCGGTGCGCAGGTGCCGCGTATCCGCCTGCTGATTCAGGAAATCCTTATCAAGAACCTGCAAGTAAACTGCGCGCGCCGCGAGCGAACTGGCCACGATTCCGAAAAACACCGTTACCAGCGTTACCCTGCCGACGAAACGCCGTGCAGTCTTCTGTTTTGTTTCTGCGCCTCGTGTCATGGACGTTCAATTACAAATATTTCGGTGGCATCGGGTCGCACCAGGGACAGATCATCGGTTGCGACCTGTTCGATGCGTGCATGCTGGGCCCAGGTGCTCTGCTCGATCTGCAACTGGCCCCACTCAATATTCAGTTCATCGCGCTGTTGTGTAAGTCCCTCCAACTCGACAAACAACTTTCTGGATTCATGCTTCGTGTAAACGAGGGCTATCGCACTCAGGACGCATACAATCGCAAACACGAAAACGAGCAGGAATGGCTGTTGCTTTGCTTGCATCAGGTCCTCTCCGCGATACGCAGGCGTGCGCTGCGTGCACGCCGGTTGGCATTGGTCTCGGCATCGGTTGCACTAATTGCCTTGCCCACGAGGCGTAGTTTCGGCCGAAACTCCTCGGGCACGTTCGGCATGCCGCGATACTGCTCCGTCTCGCGCGAGGCGTCCCGCATGAAGCGTTTGACAATGCGATCTTCGAGCGAGTGAAAACTAATGACGCAAAGACGGGCGCCTTGCCTCATCACTCTGACTGACTGTGCGAGCGCAGCCTCGAGCTGCTCCAGTTCACCATTGATCGCGATGCGAATTGCCTGGAATGTTTTCGTCGCCGGATGGATTTTCTGGCCGCGTTTGGGAGATGCCACTTCAACAATGTGCGCCAGCTGAGCCGTACGCGTAATCGGCGATTCATTGCGGGCAGCGACAATCGCACGCGCAATGCGGCCTGCGTTGCTTTCCTCGCCATACTTGCGCAATACCTGCTTCAACTTTCGCTCTTCCACAAACGCCAGCCAGTCACTGGCCGACGTACCTGAACCCGGGTCCATCCGCATATCCAACGGTCCATCGCGCATAAAACTGAAGCCTCGGTCGGCTTCATCCAGTTGTGGTGATGAGACTCCAAGGTCGAAAAGAATGCCGTCGATATTCTCGACCAGGTTTCTTTCGCCAACGATTGTCTCCATTTGCGCAATTTCGCCCTTAACCAGTTCGAAACGCGGATCCTCAGTAAGGCTTGCCGGTACTGATGCGATAGCTTGTGGATCACGATCGATGGCAATAAGCCGACCATCATTTCCAAGCTGCTTCAGAATTTCCCTACTATGTCCCCCGCGCCCGAACGTTCCGTCGACGTAACAGCCGTCTGGTTTTATTTTCAGTCCTTCAAGGACCGGCCCCAGCAGCACCGGCACATGCACGTTGCTGCTCATGGTTTGAACGGCAACCTAAAACGCAATCGACTCGAGGTCTGGCGGCAAGTCGCCGTCATCGTCCTCGCTGAGCCATGCATCACGCTTTTCGTTCCAAGTTGCTTCATCCCACAATTCAAATTTGTTGCCCTGCCCGATCAGCATTGCGTGACGATCGAGGCTCGCGAATTCCCGCAGCTCCTTCGAGACGAGAATCCGGCCGCTGCCGTCCATGTCGACCTCGGTCGCATAACCGACCATAATCCGCACCAGTCGCCGCGCAGCTTTGTTCATACTGGGAAGCCGCACGAGCTTGCGCTCGAGTTCTTCCCAGTCGGGCATGGGATAAACCAGGAGACAGTGATCCTTATCGACAGTGACGATGATCTGGCCATCGCAACGGGACGCAAGCCGTTCCCGGTAACGGGTCGGTATTGCCATACGCCCCTTGGCGTCAAGACTGACTTTGGTGGCCCCTCGAAACACGACTTTCCGGATTGCCGCCGATTCCGCTCTTCTGGCGCGAAATATGGGCGGGCTGCCCCTTTCCTCCCACTTTTATCCACTTTTCAACACTGTAGCTGGCAGTCCTTGTGACCGTCAATAACGAATAGCAATTAGTTCTTGTTCTACAGTGACTTAGGGGCAAAACGGTGGCCCAAAAAAGGCGAATTATGGCGCGCTTCGCGCTAATAAAATCAGTTGCTTACAGACACTTCCTAGAGAAAGCCTGAAAATCGGGTCGCTACTCTGCGACAGGCCCTGTTTTGGACCCGGAATTTCGCCATTTTGCGCAGTAGGCGCCGAAAACCCTCGTCAGAACGACGAGAACAACTATAACTCATTGTTTTATATAAAAAAATAAAAAGGGGTCGAACCGAATTACCCGAATACATTGGGTAAAAATCGGTTCGACCCCTTTTAAAGAAGGTGAGAAAGCCGGAGCCGGCAATAAGCCGGGTTCTGTCATTGACAACCATTCATCTGGGATAGCCGTCACCGGCTACCTCAAGCAACCTACCCGGGAGTCCGTTCGGAACCGACGGTGAGCCACAAGCAAACGTCCCTGTGTGGGTCGTTGTATGTTGCCCTACTCCCCTATTTGGTCTTGCTCCGGGCGGGGTTTACCGTGCCGCGAGCTGTTGCCAGTCACGCGGTGCGCTCTTACCGCACCATTTCACCCTTACCTGCGTAGCAGGCGGTATATTTTCTGTGGCACTTTCCGTGGGCTCACGCCCCCCAGGCGTTACCTGGCGCCCTGTCCGAAGGAGCCCGGACTTTCCTCCATAGCGAACTACGGCGGTTGTCTGGCCAACTCCGGCTTTCTCGGCTGGGGATTCTACATGATCAGCACGGTATAAGAACCACCCGCCGAAAGAATTTGACAACTTAATTGTCATTACTTATATTGACAATCCAATTGTCATTTATAGGCGCCGCCATGGCCGCGACCAACGATGCATACAAGGTTACCTGGCTCGTCCGCCGCCTTTTCCGCGCGATGGCCGAAAAAGCCGACGCGTATCTTTGCGACTCGGACCTGACAGCAGCCGACCGGGCAGTGATGGAATTCCTGTATCCCGACACACTGCTGTCCGTCCCGGATATTGCCCGTCGTTACCAGGTATCCCGTCAGCACGTGCAGGTGACCGTGAACCGTTTGCTTGAACTGGGCCTTGTACGTAGCAGCGACAACCCGCGCCACAAGCGCTCCTCTCTTTTTTATCTGAGCAAACTCGGGAGTGACACGTTTGCTGAAATTCGCGACAACGAAAACCTGCTGCTGGACGATCTATTCGCTAATGTAGAAATCGCCGATCTGGCAACGACAAAACGAACTCTCGAGACTCTGCTCAACCGGATAACTGCGGAGAAATAAGATGACTAGATCAGGACACGCATGCCCCCGCATGCTGAAATACAAGCCACCGAGAATCGCCGTGGGCCTGCTGCTGGCAGCAATCATCGTTCAACGAATGTTGCCCGCCAGCTGGCCGTCGCTGCCATCTTCGGCAACGGGAGGTGTAATCATAGCCACCCTCGGGTTTGCCATCATGCTTCGCGCCTGGTGGCTGTTCCGCCAGCGAGGCACCGCAGTCTGCCCAACCGGAAGGACGTCGTCACTGATAACAAGCGACATCTACCGGATGACTCGCAATCCGATGTACCTCGGGATCGTGTTGATACTCACCGGCATAGCAATCGGCACAGGCGGCCCTGGTTATTACGTCGCTTCCCTGTCGTTCTTTCTGGTAATCGATTCTGTTTTCTGCACTTTCGAAGAACAAAAACTCACGCGAACCTATGCGCAGGCGTTCACCCGCTATAAGAACGACGTACGTCGCTGGTTATGAATCGTCGTTATCAGCCTTAAATGTCAGAATGCGCTCATAGAGCGCATTCTTTTTTTGCCCGGTCAGCTCAGCCGTGATACGCGCCGCTTGGTTCGCACTAAGGTGCGAACTCAGTAACCGAAGCAGTCGATCAACATCGATACCCGAGTCAGGACCTCGCTCGGCGCCTGCCACGACGATCACAAATTCGCCTTTGCGTGGGATAGCACCCTCGTCGATCAGCCGCTTTAGTTTGCCAAGCGTTCCCCGAACGCATTGCTCATGAAGTTTCGTCAGTTCTCGACCAATGAAGGCGTTTCGATCGGGACCAAAACCTTCCACCAGATCCGCAAGACATTCATCAATTCGATGCACAGACTCATACATGATGATCGTGCGTGTTTCGTTTGCGAGGCTTTCCAGCCACTTCCTGCGTGCGACTCGTTTTGCCGGCGCAAATCCCTCAAAACTGAATCGATCGGTTGGCAGCCCCGCAGCCGATAGTGCTGCGGTCACGGCGCTTGCACCGGGCAAAGGCACGACCTTGATTCCTTGCTTATGCGCCTCCCGAACGACCCGAAAGCCCGGGTCGCTGACCAGCGGCGTCCCGGCGTCACTGACCAGCGCCACATCTTTGCCACTTTCGAGTGCTTCCATAACTTTGTATGCAGCCCTTTCTTCGTTGTGGTCATGCAGCGCCATAAGTGCCGGTTTCGCACCGATATTGGATAGCAATCGCATGGTGTGCCGGGTATCCTCGGCAGCAATAAGATCCACCGACGCGAGCGTCTGGCGTGCTCGCGGTGTCAGGTCTTCAAGGTTGCCGATCGGCGTCGCAACAATGAATAGAGTGCCGCTCATTTAGGCAAGAATCCGTATCCGGTTTTGACAATATGATTACTACGTTTCTACATCCTGCACGCGAACGACGCTCACTGGCAAGCGCCGTCATTCTGGTCCTGAGTTTGTTTGCTTTGGGCGCTTGTGACACAACAGGCGGCGGCGGGGTAAGCGCTTCCGCAGAAAGTCGTGCGGAACGCTTGGCAAGCAACGGCGATCACGCCGACGCAGCCAGCGCCTATATGGGACTCGCCGTAGATGCGGTGGGCAGCGAGCGGGATCGCTATACATTACTCGCGGTCGAACAATTTCTCGACGCCGGAGATATTACCCGTGCGCGAAGCGCGTTTAGCGGCGTAGAGCAACCGTCGTCAGGTGGCCTGCTGCCACTGTGGAATACCAACAGGGCAGCTTTATACCTGTATAACGGCGATGCAGACGCCGCGCTCGCACTGCTGGAACCGATGAGTCGGCAATCGCTATCGCGTCGCGATCGACTGCGCGTCGACGCACTGCGTGCCGATGCATGGATTCAGAAACAGGATCCCGCACGTGCGGTAGAATTGATGACGCAGCGCGAGACCTGGGTCGAGGATCGCCGCGGTATTGAACAGAATCGCACGCGACTGTGGCAGGGCCTGCTGGTCAGCAGCCCGACCGTACTGCGCAGCGCCGCCGACACAGCCACGAATCCTGTTGTTCGTGGTTGGTTGAAGATCGGCTCCATTGCTGCGTCGACGGGACAACAGGGTGTGGGCTGGAGCAACGGTGTGATTCGTTGGCGCGCCGAGAATCCATCACACCCGGCCATGATGATCCTCGGCGACCTCGAGCTGCCCGAACACCTGTTACTCGAGTACCCGCGCCAGGTCGCACTGCTATTGCCTCTGTCCGGCAACGCCTCCAGCGCCGGCACAGCCATACAAAACGGCTTCCTTGGAGCCTATTTCGCGACCGCGTCGGAACTCGATGATCGACAGGTTGTGCGTATCTACGATGTGAATAGTGAAGGAGGCGCCAGCGCCGCCTACGCTGCAGCGGTCGCCGACGGTGCCGAATTTGTCGTCGGTCCATTGCTCAAACGCAGCGTCACTGAATTGGCGAACGATATTCTGGTGCCTGTACCAGTGCTGACACTTAATTACCTGTCTGAAGACACGCTCGCTCCCCCGGGGCTGTACCAGTTCGCTTTGGCACCCGAAGACGAAGCCATTGCTGCGGCACAGCGCGCGCTCGGCGACGATCATGAACACGGCGTGGCACTCGTACCAAATAATGAATGGGGACGCCGGCTGCTCACCAGCTTTGTGACCGAATTCGAGGGGCTGGGAGGAACGGTTCTCGACTATCGGACATACACGCCTGGCAACCAGGACTT
>CALDZH010000190.1 GCA_937944275.1 uncultured Woeseiaceae bacterium | reverse complement strand
GCCCATGGCTTCCTGATCCGTCCAGAAACCGAGCCATCCGACATCGAAGGAATCGTCCCCGTAGTAATAAGGCGTCATGGTCACAGCACCATAGTTATCAGCGCCCTGATCATCCATCCAGGCATTCCAGTTGGCGGCCGCCGTCTTGAGATCGTCAGGGCCTTTGCCGTCGTTGTAGTTGCAAGTGAAGGTGTCGACGGGCGTCACGAAGGGCGGCGCATCCGCTTCTTCCTGGGCGTTGGCCGTCACCCATGCAGATAGCACCAGGGGAACTGCAGCAAAAATTGCCGTTGCTCTATTCTTCATTATTATTACTCTCAAAAAGATTTTTGCATTCCCGGCGGAATTACCGATTACAATTCAGTATAGAAGGTACGTACCTTTGTCGCTACGGGGGGACCAAATGTCAGAAGAAACAACAACTAAAGTGTCAACCGCGTTCTGGGTTATCGCGGGCCTGTTGGCCGTGTGGAACCTGTCGGGCCTCTACATGTACTACCAGATGTCGATTACCACTCCCGAGCAGCTGCAGGCCGCCGGGTACAGTGTGGTGCAAATCGAGCATATTCTGGGAACACCCGCATGGGCGCATTCGGCCTATGCGATTGCCGTGAATGCCGGAGTGCTCGGCGTAATTTTCCTTTTATTGAGAAAGGCCTGGGCAATTCCGATGTTCGTGCTGTCGCTGATCGGCGCACTGCTGCAGGATCTCGATGCCTACGTTTTGCGGGGTGCGTTGGAGCATTTCGAAACGGTCTGGCTCGTGATACCGATCATGGTGATCGTGATCTGCGTGTTCGAAATCTGGTACTCGCGCGCAGCGAAAGCGCAAGGCTGGCTGAGCTAGCCTCGGACTAGTTGCCGATTGTAAGAAGCGTCAATCCCGAGATGCCCTGCGGGGTATTGTGGGAAATGCCGCCGAGGTAGATCGTGTTCCCAAGCAGGTTGGCCCATTCGACGGTGACCGTCTGAGTGGTGCCCGCAGCAACGAAGGCCGGTCCGTTGGCGCTCATGTTGCCCTGGTCATCAGTGACGCCGAATGCCCAGCCAAGCAACTGATAGTTTGCGCCGGGTCCACCCTGGATCTCGTCAGTCTCGAAGCCGTGGATCATGACGGCGTAGAAGCCCTCGGCCGGGCGGTAGACGTCAAAACGTTCCTGTGATGTCGGCCCGCCACTTTCGCCGAGCTTGATGCAGCTCGAACCATCGGTGCCGCAATAGTACACGTACATGTCGAGATCATCGTCGCCGTCTGTCAGAGCGTCAAACAACGCAAATCGCAGGTACAGCTGGTTGGCGGGTACAGAGATTATGTGTTGCGTTACACCGCCCGTGGTACGGAACGAGAATGTTTTTTGCGGGTCGTTGTCCACAAAGCCATTGAGCACCAGCGGCAGGTTGAGTCCATGAACGCGGGGCGAGTACGAACCGGAATAGCCAAATTCAACCTCGAAGCTGACGGAGCCCGTGCCGCCAAAAGTCGTAATTTCCTTCGGTGCCACAACCGACGTTGGCCTGACCGCGATCGGACTGAACACGTCGCGAGAATCCGAATGCCAGGTCATTGAACCGAAACGCCACAGGTCCAATGGTCCGGATTCGTAGCTGATTGTCACCTCGAAGCTCGCCGATTCGCCAGGGCCCAATGAAATTGTCGACGGTACGACGTCGACGCGCATGCCGGGTGGTGGTGAAACCTCAACGGTGTATGAACCCGCTTCTTCGCTGACGTTGGTGACTCGCCGCGTGACGGTTTGTGAGTTTGCCAGCTTCGACATGGCGATAGATGGCAGATTCAGCTCCCGCGCCTCAAAAGACATTCCGGCCGCTTCCAGTTCCTCGCAGCGGGTATCGGTCACTGCCGGCGACTCGATCCCACATGCAAAAGCATCGTATTCGTCATCTGAGAGTTCGTACACCAGGCCAGGGTCGACCGCTGCGTTTGGCACTATGTGTCCGGCACCAAAATCAAAGGGGTTGGCGTCTCCCAGCCCGGTCGACGCGGTAATGTTCTGGCGCGAGGTGGTCATGAGAGCCGATTTGATGGCCGATGGAGACCAGGTTGGATGCGCCTGGCGAATCAGTGCCGCGACACCGGCGATATGTGGCGTCGACATCGATGTTCCGCTCAGGTACGCAAAATTCTCTCCGGGTGTCGAGTACGCCGAGTCGGGCGAGAACCCCGCGAGGATGTTGACGCCCGGGGCGGTAACATCCGGCTTCAGGATATCAGGTACGGGAGCCGGGCCGCGCGCGGAAAACGTTGCCATTTCATTGCCGGTGTCGCTCGATGTCAGCAGGAAGCTTTTGTCCAGAACAACCGTCACGTCGACTTCCGCGTCGATCTCGGCGAGGATCAGGTTTGCATCCGCCTGGCCCAGCATCAGCGCGGGGATGTCGGATAAGCCCGATTCGCCGTGCATGACAATAGGGTCGCCGGCAATGTTGTAGACCAGCGCGGCAACAGCCCCGGCGTCAGCTGCATTCTTGACCATCTCATCGAAACGACAACCGGTCCGCTGGATGAAGGCAACATTGCCACGAACCTCATCGTCGTTGATTAGCGCCTGGCACGCGTCTGCTTCGGAGCCGGTCGCGCCGGTATCGAGGGAGGTGTCGTCATCGTTGACGAGCACGAGCGACGCCTCGATTGGATCAACCTCGTCAAGTGGCGGCGTGAAGTTGGCTTCCTTTACCGCATATTTTCCGGCAAGACCGGGCGGCGCGGTAATCTCCATCGCCTCGACATTGGACTCGCCGTCGCGCGTTGACGCGGCTGCCGTGACCACCCACGGCGCACCGGCCGGCGAGCCGATTGTGCCGAGGTTTGGGCCTTCGTTTCCTGCAGCAACGATAGCGAGAACGCCCGCTTTGGCGGCGGCCATCAGCGCAACATCGTCGGGTGCGATCGTTCGTGTTAGAGAGCTGCCGACCGAGTAGCTGATGACATCGACGCCGTCGGCAACCGCGGAGTCGATGGCATTCGCGAGGTCGGACGTATTGCAGCTCGCGCGTGTGTCACCGGGCCGGAGCCAGCACGCCTTGTATGAGGCAACTCTGGCCTTGGGCGCGATGCCTTCGATATCGCCGATCAGTGTGCCGAAAATCGATGCGCTTGTTCGGTTGCCCGCCGCCGTAGTCGCCGTATGCGTGCCGTGTCCGTCCGCATCGCGCGGAGAGCGAATCTCGTCCGCGTCAATCGGGCCGGTTTCGACTGCGCCATCGATGAACCAGCGCGCGCCGATCAGCTTGTTGTTGCAGTCATCGGCATCGAATCGCTCACCTGCGATACAGGCTCCGTTCCAGTTCTCCGGTTCGTCGAACACAACGACGTCGTCTGCTTTGCGATAGCGCCCGCACAGCCACCTGCCGAGCAGCGTTGTTTCTGCCCAGCTTCCACGGCAGGCGCTAGGCATGTCGGCCTGCCTCGTGTCCTGCAGTGCGGGATGCTCGGGAGATATGCCGCTGTCAATAATGCCGATAACCACGCCCTCGCCATCGAGGCCTTCAACACTGCGCAGCCCGTTTTCGGCGTCGAACAGGCCGAGAAAGCTCGGGCTGTGGCGCGTCGCCATGGGCCGTATTTCGTCCTCCCAGATATTGAGCACCTCAGCCTCGTGCTCGAGTTTCTGCGCCTGCGTGACGCTCATGCGGGCGGCAAAACCGTTCAGTCCGTACTTGTAACTGTAAATCTTCTGCGCCCCCGGACCGGCCTTGGCCAGCACGAGTTCCTGTTCCTGTTCGAGTCGTGCAGCATGCGCCTTGACCGACGGGTTGTTCTTGTCGAACTTGGTGTACGGGACGTGTTTGTCCACTGCAGGCGGTGTGCGCAGCTGGACGATGTATACCTTGGTCTGTTCCGGATTATCGTTGCCCGCCATGCGCACCGTCATTTTGCTGGCATCGCGGAGCACGGACTCGGGTTGCGCCAGACCGTTGACGGAGCAAGACAACAAGGCGCAGAGCAGAATCAGACGGACAATCTTCATGGCATCAGTCGTTGAGGTACCCGCTCATTTCTTCGGCAGAAAATTCCACGCCCAGCCCCATGGCGATTCTGTTGACGAAATTGAAATAGCCGACGATCAACGTAAGGTCAAGAATGTCCTTATCAGACAGCCCCTCGGCACGGAGTTCGCCCAGGTCGCTTTCAGTCATGGCACCCGGCGCGGTCGTGAGTTTTTCCGCATACCGGACGACATTGCTCAACCTCGGCTCAAGCGTTTCGAGGCCATCTGCCGTCATCAGCATGTTCAGCGTGTCCTCGTCGTCGATGAAGTGGCGCAGAGACTCGGCATGGTGATTGACGCAGTAGTCACATTCATTCGTGGCGGATACGACGACAGCAATGGCCTCACGCTCCATCCTGCTGAGTCCCGACTTGCCGAACATCAGTGTCATGTAGAGGTCGAGGTGGTTGCCGAGCGCCGCCGGATTCAGGCTGTGGACCTTGAGAATATTGGAAATTTTGCCGCGCTTTTTGGTCAGCTCGGCATACGTTTCTTCCAGTATGCCGTCGGCTTCGCCAACCTCAATTTCTTGAATCCAGGACATGCGAGGACGTTACCATGGATATCAGGTCGCGAATAGTTGCCCCGGCTCAGCTATCACCGTCTTCAAGCCAGTCGCGTGGGCGCAAACAGTCGGTGTACAGCTTTTCCTCGGGCGACCCCGGTTCAGGGGTCCAGTTGTAGGCCCAGCGCACCTGTGGCGGCAGGGACATCAAGATCGACTCGGTGCGCCCACCTGACTGCAGGCCAAAAAGCGTGCCCCGATCGTAGAGTAGATTGAATTCCACGTACCGGCCGCGTCGATACAGCTGGAAATCGCGCTGCCGCTCTCCATAGCGATGCGATACGCGCCGCTCGACGATTGGTTTGTAACCCTTCAGAAAGCCGTCACTCGCAGCGCGCACGAACTCGAAGCTCTTTTCAAAGCCGAATTCGTTAACGTCGTCGAAAAACAGGCCGCCGACACCGCGGGTTTCATCGCGGTGCTTGAGATAGAAATACTCATCGCACCACTGCTTGTATCGGGGGTACAGATCCTCACCGAATGGGTCGCAGACGGCTTTTGCGTTCCTGTGCCAATGCACAATGTCATCGTGGAACGGGTAATACGGTGTCAGGTCGAAGCCTCCACCGAACCACCAGACCGGTTTGCGTTCGCCGGCCGTGAAAAAGCGGAAGTTCGCATGAGTTGTCGGCACGTAGGGGTTGTGCGGATGCAGTACCAGGGAAACACCAACGGCCTGGAACGCCTTACCAGCGAGTTCGGGCCGATTCTTTGTCGCTGTCGGTGGCATTTGTTTGCCAAAGACATGCGAAAATCCGACGCCCGCCTGCTCAAATACTCCACCGTTCGACAGGACGCGGCTTTCACCACCGCCACCGCCCGGGCGCTGCCAGGAGTCCCGATCAAATGTCGCCTTGCCGTCGAGCGTTTCCAGCTCCGCACAGATGCGGTTCTGCAAATTGGCAAGGTGTGCTTTTACGTCTTCGATGTTGCTCATTGGACTCTTGGGCGCAAAATTTTGCCGCTGATGAAATCCCGAATCTCAGACGGGCCGGATGATGGGCCGCAGTCACCGGGGACGATGTAGTCTACAACGTTAGCGAATTGGCGATGCAACACAAAGCGGTTTCTGGCTGTTGGTTTGCCGCTCAGGTTGGCGCTTGTCGAGACCAGCGGCGACTCTGCGGCAAGGCAAAGTGCTTTCGCCACGGGGTTGCTTGTGATGCGGACCGCGAGGCTCGTGTGTTGACCGCGCAGCATCGGTGAGGCTTTCGTGCCAGGTGGCACAATCCACGTGACCGGGTAGTCCGGGTCCGGTTCAGGAAGTGATCGCCCCTTCGGCAAATCAATCCAGCCTTCGAACTGTCCGGCATTGGCTGCGATCACAATCAGTCCCTTGGCGGCGTCGCGACGCTTTATGTTGAGTAGTCGCCGCAAAGCTTGCTGGTCGTCGGGCAGACAGCCCAGTCCGAATACGCCTTCGGTTGGATACGCGATGACGCCACCGCGCAGCAGAACTTTGGCGGCGTGCAACACAGAGATCATGACCTATTCCTTGCTGCTCTTCTTCTTGGCCGCCTTGGTGGCCTTCTTTTTAGCCGGTTTCTTTTTGGCTTTTTTCTTTTTGGTCTTTTTCTTGACTGCTTTCTTCTTTGCGGCCGGTTTCTTCGCGACCTTCTTTTTGCCACGGCGACCGCGTTCAGGCGCGGCGGCGAGGAGTTCGAGACACTCTTCCAGCGTCAAGGATTTTGGTTCGCGGTCCTTGGGTACACGTGCATTTTTTGCCTTGTTCGTGATGTACGGACCATAACGGCCGTTGAGGACCTGGATACCCTCTTCTTCGAAGTCGAGAATAATGCGGTTTGCATCCGCGATCTTTTTCTCTTCGATGAGTTCAAGCGCGCGAGGCAGCTCAATCGTGTACGGATCATCGCCCTTGATGGAAACGTACTTATCGCCGTAGCGAACGTAGGGACCAAAACGACCAACGCTTGCCGATACGGACAGGCCGTCGGGTGTTTCACCCAGCTTCCGCGGCAACTTGAATAATTCGAGTGCGGTTGCGAGGTCGATGTCGTTCATCTTCTGGCCCGGACGCAAGCCTGCGAACTTCGGCTTTTCTTCGTCATCTTTGGTGCCGATCTGTACGAACGGTCCATAGCGACCCATCCGAACCGTGACGGGTTTACCGCTCTTCGGGTCGGTGCCCAGCTCGCGCGCCTGTGCTACCTGTTCACGGGTGACAGAAGTTTCTTTCTCCTCGCAGAGCTTGTTGAACGGGCGCCAGAAATCGTCCAGCAATGGGACCCAGTCCTTGTGGCCCAGCGACACCTCATCAAGATCGTCTTCGAGCCTCGCCGTGAAATCGTAGTCAACGTACTGCTTAAAGTGCTCGGTCAGGAAGCCATTAACAATGCGCCCAATGTCGGTCGGGATGAAGCGCTTGGCGTCCATCTCCACGTATTCGCGATTCTTGAGCGTTGCAATGATGCTTGCGTATGTAGATGGACGGCCGATGCCGTATTCCTCGAGCGTTTTGACCAGGCTCGCTTCCGTAAAGCGGGGTGGTGGCTCGGTGAAATGCTGCTCAGGTCGCAGTTCATCGAGCTTGATCGTATCCCCTTCATCGATCTCGGGCAGGAGTCGATCGCTGTCGTCGTCTTTCGAGTCGTCCTTTCCTTCCTGGTACACGGCCATGAAGCCCGGCTCGACCAGAACTGAGCCGTTCGCCCGCATGCGGTGCCCGAGCGCCGCGTCACCGACCGTCATCTCGATGGCAACCGTATCAAATACGGCCGGGACCATCTGGCATGCCATCGTCCGCTTCCAGATAAGTGAATAGAGCTTGTACTGATCCTCGTCGAGCGACCCTCGGATTTCATCCGGGACATGCGCAACGGATGTGGGGCGAATGGCTTCATGCGCCTCTTGCGCGTTCTTCGATTTAGTCTTGAACACGCGCGGCTCGTCGGGCACGTTTTCCTTGCCGTAGCGCTCAGCGATCATGTCGCGGATTTCAGCAAGGGCAACATCTGCCAGTGTCACCGAATCGGTACGCATGTAGGAGATCAGGCCGACCTGGCCTTCGCCGGGCAGCTCGATACCTTCGTAGAGTTTTTGTGCCACACGCATCGTGCGCTGCGTGTTGAAACCCAGCTTTCGCGATGCTTCCTGTTGCAGCGTCGAAGTCGTGAACGGTGCGGCGGGATTGCGACGGCGCTGGCGCTTGGTGACGCTGACAACATTGAGCTCACCACCAGCGGCCTCGAGCAGTGTTTTTTCGACGTCACGCGCGGACGCTTCATTCTCGAAGCTGAATTGTTCGACCTTTTCGCCCTTGTAGCTGACAAGACGTGACGTGAAGGGCTGTTCGTTCTTGCTGACGTCGGCTTCGATTGACCAGTACTCGCGTGCCTTGAATGCTTCAATTTCGAGTTCACGCTCGACGATCATGCGGAGTGCGGGACTTTGCACCCGGCCGGCGGACAGGCCAGGTTGCACCTTCTTCCAGAGCAGCGGCGACAAATTGAAACCGACGAGATAGTCGAGGGCACGGCGTGCCTGCTGCGCACCGACGAGGTCATCGGACAGCTCACGAGGATGATCTACAGCTTCCTGCACCGCCTGCTTTGTGATTTCATGAAAAACGACGCGACGCACATCCTTGTTTTCCAGCGCACCGCGCTCCCTGAGGAGTTCGATCAAGTGCCAGGAAATGGCCTCGCCTTCGCGGTCCGGGTCAGTCGCGAGGTATAGAGCATCCGCTTTTTTCAGCGCACGAATAATGGCGTTGACATGCTTTTCATTTCGCTCTATGACCTGGTACTTCATCGTAAAGTCGTTGTCGGGATCAACGGCTCCTTCCTTCGGCACCAGGTCGCGGACATGGCCATAGGAGGCCATGACATCGAAGTCTTTGCCAAGATACTTGCTGATAGTCTTCGACTTTGCGGGTGACTCGACAATTACGAGATTCTTAGGCATCTGCTCCGTTCGGCCCCTCGCAGGGGCTCAAAAAATGAAAAACCGCGGTCTCTGCCGCGGTTGAATTACAGGCTTGACGGCAACGTGTCAAGAAATTCGGACCTCGAGGTCAGTGAATCAGGTCCGATGTCTCCTCAAAAACAAGGTCTTCCATACGGGCATAAGCAAGCTCCTGCCCGGGCTGACTGAACAACACCATCAGTACGACCCACTTTATCTGTTCGACGTCGATATCGGTTGTCTCGAGCGCCAGAAGACGGTCCACGAGGATCTCTCGCTGCAGTGGCGACAAGATGCCGATCTGTTCGAGATAGGTGATGTAGCCGCGACAACTCGCGTCCAGCCGCTCGTGCTCGAACTCGTTAAAGATGCGCGTCCCGTGTGCCGTCTGGTTGCCGTAGTTCAGGCTTTCCTGCTGGTTGGTCAGCCCATCCAGCCATTCGAGTGCGCGCTCGATCTCGATGTCACCAAAGCCGGCGCGCGAGAGCTCAATGCGCAATTCGTTCTGATCGGGTTCCGGTTCTTCTTCTGCTTCGACGTATGTTTCGAATAGATACATGAGTACGTCGAGTACATTTTCTTTCATGCCTGGAGCGGCTCCTTTAAGGCGTAACGTCCGCCGGACAATGACTCCACTTTTCCATGGAGCTCCAGTATCAGGAGCATGGAGGAAAGCTGATCGATCGTCAATCCGGATTGCTTGCCGAGTTCATCGATGCCTACCGGGTCGAAGCTCAGATGCTTGCGCAGTCGACTATAGTCATCATCAACGGTATCCAGCATATGTTTAGTTAACGGTCTGAGCTCGGCGAGAATGTCGGCGGCGGTCTCCACGAGTTTTGCCCCCTGTCGAATCAGTTCGTGACAGCCACGAGCAAGCGGGTTGTGGATGGAGCCGGGCAGAGCGAATACCTCGCGCCCCTGTTCGGCGGCGAGTCGCGCGGTTATCAAGGAACCGCTGCGCCGTGCGGCCTCTATGACCAGGGTGCCCAGGCTCAGGCCGCTGATAAGGCGATTTCTTTCGGGAAAGTGCCATCGCTCCGGCGGCGCACCCAGCCGGTATTCGCTTACGAGCGCTCCGCTCTCGACAATGGAATGAGCCAGTTTGCGATTGCCTGCCGGATAAACGCGATCTATGCCATTACCGACAAACGCCACGGTCCTGCCGCCCACATCAAGCGCGCCCTGATGCGCAGCAGCGTCAATTCCCTGTGCAAGTCCGCTCACGATGGAAAAGCCGTGACTGGCAAGGTGTTTCGCGAAGTCGCGCGCGTTGCGGCTACCGCCTTCGGTCGGGTTGCGACTCCCGACAATCGCAAGCGACGGCAGATGCAGAGCTTCAATATCGCCGTTGACATACAGCAGGAGCGGCGGTCCCGGAATCTGGGCCAATATTTCCGGGTAATTATTCTCGCCCCACGCGACCAGGTGGTGTGCATCGTGGTCCAGCCACGCCATGGTCTTGTCAATGATGTGCTTGTCGGGCGATGCAATCGCATTGCATTTTTCTACAGACAGACCGGTCTCAGTGAGCCGAGAACGCGGCTGCGCCGTCGCGGACTCGACGTCGCCGAAGAATTCGAGCAGTTGCTGCAGTTCGCCCACACGCACGTGGGCATGTGCGAGGATCAGCCAGGACCGGTGTCGTTGTTGCATGACAAAATAATACCGCGTCGGCGCATCGCGCCGCGCGGTATTAATTATTAGAAACGCGCCTTTTTAGTTCGGGTTACGAACCGCGTCATGAACATGGATGGCTTGCGTGGCTTCCATTACGAGGCCATAGCTGATGCGATCGTATGTTTTAAAGACCATCAACGTTCCCGCATCCTCTTCGGGCAACGTTACGGAGCCACCGCCGAAGCGGTCGTCTATCGTTTCGCCTGCCTGAAAAACGGTAAGAACGTCTCCGACCGACAGGCCGTCGTTGGAACCGCGGTTCAGAACAACAACCATGTACTGGCCAATCAGGGTAACGCCACCGACAACCGAGACAATGCGGCCATCAATCTGGCTACTGGGCGCGCGCGGGAAGAAGTTCAGCGGAATATCGACGGACGCAGGAATCAGGCGGTCGCCAGGCACCGCTTCCTGTGTTGTGTCCGTCAGGGCTACCGTCGACGGATCACCGCCACGACGCAGAACGCCCTCGCCTACCGGGATGCCCTGGTAGCCAATCAGGCGATTGTCGTCAGGATCATAGAGAGGCTCACCGACGTGAACGACGTTATAGCGTGACCCGAGCGCGTCCTGGGTGATGCCGCGGACATAAATTTCATTGCCTGCAGAGGCAATAAGATGGTCGCCTCGCGTTGCGAGCAGGTACGGTAAGGAATCGGCTTGTGACTTCTCGAGAATGACGCCGGAACTCAGAAATGCCTGCACGTCTTCATATGGAATGCTCGAGACTGCTTCCGTCAGAGGCGTGACGCGTGCCTGCGGAGACAGGCGGTACGTTGAGGCGCGCACGTTGGTAATCCGCGGCTGGCCGTCGATATAGACGAGGCCGAGGACGTCACCAGGATAGATGAGGTGCGGGTTCTCGATGTCCGGGTTGATATACCAGATTTCGGGCCAATACCAGGGGTCTTTCAGGAACGTTTCGGCGATATCCCAAAGGGTGTCACCGACCTGGACGACGTATTCGTCGGGGTGTCCCTCGGCCAGGGGCGCCGGCTCGTTAATGAGCTCGAGTTTGGGTTCGTAGGCAGCGGGTTCGGAGTAACTGCTCTGCGCGGGCTCGTTGTACGAGTTGCCCGATGAGGACGCAGGAGCTGACTGGCTCGCGGACTCGTAGGCAGGCGGATTGCCTCCGCATCCGGCCAACGTCAGGGCCAGAGTGGCAGCGGTCAGCCGAAGGCTGGGTTTCAGGCTAATCTTGCTGAGTGACATGTCGCGAGGACTCCCTACTAACAATTCGGTTTAGGCCTGTAGTTTCAAGGCGTTGTTATACTATGTCGTGCTGGTACTGCCGAGGCTGCTAATTACGTCACATTTCCGGCCCCAAATACGGTTCGGAAGGCGGTTTTTCTGGCAGCATTGTCTGACATCTTATTCAATAAAGTCAAACATTTAGGTCGTTTTTATAGGAACTTACACGAAAATGACGCCTCTTTAGGCGTCCAAAATTATGGCAAAACTGAAGATTCTTGAATTTCCTGATCCCAGGCTCAGAAAAAAGGCAATCCCGGTCGAAACCGTGGATGACGACTTGCGCGCGCTCATCGCAGACATGTTTGAAACGATGTACGACGCGCCCGGCATCGGCCTGGCGGCGACCCAGGTCGACGTTCACCTGCGCCTGCTCGTGACCGATGTGTCGAGCGATAAATCGGAGCCTTACGTGCTGATAAATCCGGAAATCGTGGAAATGGATGGCGTGACAGTAACGGAAGAAGGGTGCCTGTCGGTACCGGGCTACTACGACTCGGTCGAACGGGCGGACCACATCCGCGTGCGTTTTCTCGATCGCGATGGCAAGGAAACCGAGATGGAGGCAGAAGGCCTTCTCGCGGTCTGCATCCAGCACGAAATCGATCACCTTGATGGCAAGTTGTTCGTTGACTACCTGTCCGAGGCCAAGCGCCAGCGCGTTCGCAAGAAGCTCGAGAAAGAACGCCGTCACGCGGCGGCGAGCGCGATGTGACCAGGCTGGTTTTCGCCGGCACGCCGGCGTTCGCAGAGATATCACTGCAGGCGCTCGTGGAATCCGGGCGCAAGCCTGTGGCCGTGCTGACACAACCGGACCGGCCGGCCGGTCGCGGCAAGAAGCTCACCGCAAGCCCGGTCAAGCAGTATGCGGAGTTACGCGGTATCCCTGTGTTGCAGCCGGTCACGCTGCACGATGATAGCGTGGTTGCTGAGTTGCAGGCTTTCCGCCCCGACATTTTGATCGTCGCGGCTTACGGACTCATATTGCCGCAGAATGTGCTCGATATCCCGGTACACGGATGTCTCAATGTGCATGCGTCAGCGCTGCCGCGCTGGCGGGGCGCCGCACCGATCCAGGCGGCAATCCTCGCTGGTGACAAAACCACGGGTATCAGCCTGATGTCCATGACGGCCGGTCTCGACTGTGGTCCCGTCTATCACATTGATGAAGTTGCTATCGGGGGCGCCGAAACGGCGGGCGAACTGCACGACCGTCTTGCGACGCTCGGTGGCCGTAGCCTGGTGGCGCATCTTGATGCGATTGTCGCGGGCGGCATGGCTGCGACGGCGCAGGATGAATCGCGAGTAACCTATGCGCCAAAAATAGAGAAGAAAGACGCTGCAATCGACTGGACATTATCCGCCGAAGAGCTTACCCGCCGTGTTCGCGCTTACAACCCGTTCCCGGGAGCATTTTGCTTCGCGGGCGATACACGGATAAAAGTCTGGCGCGCGACGGCGGTCGAGGGCAGCGATGAGCCCGGAAAGGTTCTGCAAAGCGATCGCGATGGAGTAATCGTCGCCTGCGGTGATGGCCTGTTGCAACTCGATGAGTTGCAGCTGCCTGGCAAGCGTCGTGCTGCTGCGCACGAGTTTGTAGGCCAAATCGATCTTTCTGGCCAGCGGCTGGAATAATCATGGCAAACGCGGGGGCACGAACACGGGCAGTTGCTGCAGAGATTGTCGATGCGGTCGTCACGGGAGGGCAGTCACTTGATGCTGCAATCGCCCGTAATGAGTCGCGCGTTGCACCTAATGATCGCTCATTGTTGCGCATGCTTTGCTTTGGCACTTTGCGCAATCACTGGCGCCTGCAGTCGTGGATCAGCGAGCTCATCAGCCGACCGCTGAAGCGACGGGACAGTGTGATTAATGCGCTGCTTGCGATTGGCCTGTTTCAGCTTGTCGATACGCGTATTCCCGACCATGCAGCGGTATCCCAGACCGTTGAGGCTGCGCGCCAGTTACGTAAACCCAAGCTGGCCAACCTGCTCAATGCGTGTCTCCGCCGGTTCCAGCGAGAGGACCTCTCTGCGAAGGCGAGCGACGATGAAGAGGTGAAGTGGAATCATCCGCGCTGGTTAATCGAAACAGTCCGGCATGACTGGCCGGATAGTTCTCATACGATATTTGAAGCGAATAATGCACGAGCACCGATGTGGCTGCGTTGCAATACGTCGCGTCAGTCGGCGGCCCAGTATGGCGACCGGCTCACAGCTGCGGGCCTCGCGTGCACCTTTTTGGAGGGCGTGCCTGATGCCGTGCAACTTGATGAACCGGTTACTGTTGAGGAGTTGCCCGGTTTTACCGATGGGGATGTGTCCGTGCAGGACGCGGCCGCCCAGATTGCGGCTCGATGGGTCATGGTGGATAAACCTGCGCGGGTTCTCGACGCCTGCGCAGCGCCCGGCGGTAAAAGTGGCCACCTGCTCGAACTCGGCGCGGACGAACTGGAGCTGACGGCGATCGATAGCGATGCCGATCGCATTGAGCGCGTTCGGGAAAATCATGATCGCCTCGGCGTAAATGCAACGATTACGCTGGCAGACGCATCGAAACCAGAAGAGTGGTGGGATGGCAGGCCATTCGACGCGATCCTGCTCGATGCGCCTTGTTCGGCGACCGGCGTAATCAGGCGTCATCCAGATATCAAGTTGCTGCGGCGCGCCAGCGATATTGTGACTCTCAGTGCGTTACAGGGAGAGATTCTGAGCGCATTATGGCGTCTGCTGGCACCGGGTGGGCGGCTTTTGTATGTGACGTGCTCGGTACTCGCAGCGGAGAATAATGACGTGGTGCAAGGATTTCTGGAGGCCAATGACGATGCGACGGAAGACATCGTGTTGCCAAATAACAACATCCGCGATCTAATGCACAGGAAGGCGTGTGGCTACCAGATTCTGCCGGGGACGGCCAATATGGATGGCTTCTATTACGCATGCCTCGTCAAGAAGGTCTCTTGAAGAAGACGATGTCGCCAAAACCCGCAGGAACAGGTATCAACGCCAGGAAGTACGCATTGCTCGTGCTGCTCGCGTCGTTCGTCCTGAGTACGGGCGTGGCGCAGGAAAATGTCGAACGCGAGGGCTATTTTGAAGTTCGTTCCGCGTCGACCGAGCCTGTCAACGGTGTACACGCCCTCGACGCCCGCTTACAGCTGGTACTTTCCTCCGAAGCGCTCGCCGCACTCGAAAGCGGCGTCACTTTGACAATCGAGCTGCAGTTGCAGGTCATCAGAGTGCGCCGTTTCTACGTCGACGATATCGAGGCGGAGCTTGCGGTCAGGTATGAGCTCCAGTACTCGCCCGTTAGTCAACGCTATATTCTGCGCAATCTGAACAGCGGAGATCAGGATTCCTTCGCGACACTCTACTCCGCGCTGAACAGCCTTGGTCGTGTCCAGGGATTGCCCGTTATCGATGATGCGGTGCTCGTTGATGACGGGAAATACCGCGTCAGGCTCAGGGCCATGCTGAACACGGAGCGCTATCCAGCCGCGCTGCGTGTCCTGTTTTTCTGGCGCGGCCAGTGGCAGCTACAAAGCGAATGGTTTGAATGGTTCTTAGAACGCTAAAACGAGCGCTGTATTTTCTGGTAGCGGCGTCCGGCGTCGCTCTTGCGCTTGCTGCGCTATTCCTGCTGACCCAGACCGTACAAAAGTCGGACGATTTCGATCGCCTCCAGGATGTAATTCTCGCCATCAATATTGCCGGCGGCATGCTGTTATTCGCGCTGCTCATCGGCAACCTGGCGCGCCTTGCGAGCGACTATCGGCAAAACGTGCCGGGTGCAAAGCTCAAAGCCCGCATGGTTGGCATGTTCGTTGGTCTCGCCGTACTCCCGCTGCTCGTGGTCTTCTATTTCTCGATGCAATTTATCAATCGCGGCATAGATAGCTGGTTCAATGTGCAGGTCGAAGAGGGTCTCGAAAATGCGCTGACATTGAGTCGCGCCGCACTCGAACTGCAGAAGCGTGGCAACCTGCAAGCGACGCAGGCTGTTGCGCGCAGGCTTGCGGTAGCGAATGACAGGCAGCTTGTTTCTGAACTCAGCATGCTGCGCCGGGAAAGCGGCGCCAGTGAAATGACACTTTACGGCAACAACAATACGGTGCTTGCGACAAGCTCGGACAGTTCGACGGCGAGCCTGCCGAAGTTGCTGAGTGAAGAGGTCATCCTGCAGATGCAACAAGGGCGGCCGTTCGTCAGCCTAGAATCACTCACCTCCGGCAGTGTCGAGATACGGACTGCGATTGTGTATACACATCGCGTCGGACGCGTGCAGGAAGTACGCGTCGTGCAAGCCCACTACCCGGTAGCGGACCGACTGGCCGAGATGATCAATAGTGTCGAGCGGTCCTACCAGGAGTATCAGCAGCTCGTTTTCTTCCGCGAAGATCTCAAAGACCTGCTGACGCTTACCCTGGCGTTCGTGCTGCTGCTCAGCCTGCTTGCAGCCATCTATGGTGCGTTCGTACTTTCGCGACGCCTGGTCGCACCGATTCAGGATCTCGTCGCCGGTACGCAAGCCGTTGCCAAGGGCGACTTCGATACGCGCTTGCCCACACCGTCTCGCGATGAGATCGGTTTCCTGATCAACTCATTCAATGACATGACGCAACGCCTGGCTACCGCGCGGCGAGAGGCCAGCGTCAGCCAGGCATTGGTTGAAGCGGAACGCGCTAATCTCGAAGTCATCCTGGCGCGCCTGTCGACCGGGGTGCTCGCGCTGGAGAGGGACCTGACCATTCGCACGGCAAACCAGGCTTCGGGCTCTATTCTGGGCGTCGATCTCGAACATTGCTCCGGCCAGGCGTTGTTTGACGTCGCCAAGGGACATGCATTGATGGAACAGTTTGTTGATGTTGCGCGCGTACATCTCGATGAGGGCGAGACGGAATGGCGGGAGCAGATCGTATTGCGCGGCGAGGTAGGCAAACGCGTACTTACTTGTGCATGCACGACGTTACCTGGTGATGAGAGTCATGCGGCCGGTTATGTGGTCGTGTTTGATGACATTACAGCGCTGCTGCAAGCGCAACGAGATGCTGCCTGGGGCGAAGTTGCGCGACGTCTTGCACACGAAATCAAAAACCCGCTGACGCCTATTCAGTTGTCGGCAGAGCGTGTGCGACGGAAATATCTGCAGACCATGCCGGAAGATGAAGCGCAGATTCTTGATCGGGCAACACACACTATTGTGCAGCAGGTTGAGGCCATGAAGGAGATGGTTAACGCGTTCAGCGACTATGCGCGTGCGCCGGATATGGAGATTGCACTTTTTGATCTCGACAAGCTTGTGCACGAAGTCGTCGACCTGTATCGGGCGCAGGAAAGCAAGGTGAAAATCGTGCTTATTTCAGATCCTACGATGCCCATGATCGAGGGTGATATGGGTCGCGTGCGACAAATACTGCATAACCTGATCCGCAACGCGGTCGAAGCGCTCGAGAACACTCCGGACGCACAGATCGACGTGCATGTCAGTGCTGCAGAGATAGACGGTGTCGATATTGTGCAGATCAAGGTGGAAGACAATGGGCCCGGCTTCGAGGCCGGTTCCGTAAACCAGATATTCGATCCCTATGTGACGACCAAGCCCAAGGGCACCGGCCTCGGACTTGCGATCGTAAAGAAACTGGTCGAAGAACACCTTGGCTCGATTCGGGCCGATAATCGCAAAGACGGGGGAGCGATGATCAGTATTCGCCTGCCGCTCAACGAGGCGGCGCGAGAGCTGATTGTTGCCAAGGCGCCAGGACGCGCTGAAAAGAGGAGGGAACAAGCATGAGAAATCCTCATGTACTGGTCATTGACGATGAGGCCGATATTTGTGCCTCGATCAAGGACATTCTGACGGACGAAAATTACGTAGTGGCCGTGGCGGCCAATGCAAGCGAGGCTCAGGCCGCGCGCGCTAATCACAAGTTCGACCTGATCCTGCTGGATATATGGATGCCCGATACGGATGGCATCACGCTGCTTCGCGAATGGTCGGAAGCGGGGGAAATGAATTGTCCGGTTGTGATCATGTCGGGTCACGGCACCGTCGATACGGCGGTCGAGGCCACCCGATTGGGCGCTTTTGATTTCGTCGAAAAACCGCTGTCTCTGGCGAAGCTTTTGCGCACGGTTGAAGCTGCGCTTGATTCGGCCGGAAAGCAGTCTAAAGCTGCGCGCAGTCTGCTGCCGTCGCTGCTAGCGCCTGTTGGCCGCAGCGCGTTGATGAAGGGGTTGCGTGAACGTGTGCAACAGTACGCGCGACATGAAGGTTCGGTATTGATGAGCGGTGAGCCCGGCACCGGCCGCGGCGCATTTGCACGCTATATGCACGGCCTCAGCCGGCGCGCTGATGAGCCGTTGACGACCTTGTCGGCGGCGTCAATCACTGAGTCGAATTACGAAGAGCAACTGCTTGGCAGCGTACACGATGGCGAGGTGGTTGCCGGAGCGTTCGAACGCGCATCGGGCGGAATACTGGTGATTGATGAGTTAGCTGATTTATCTGCGTCTGCGCAGAGAGTCCTGTTTGGTGTTCTCGAAAGCGGCAGCTTTACTCCAATTGGTGGCACGGCGCCGGTGAAGCTCGATGTCCGCGTCGTTGCTACGGTCGGGCCGGATTACGAGGCGCGCATCGTCGCCGGAGAGCTTCGCCGCGACCTCGTTTCACACCTTAGTGAATTGATGCTGCGCGTGCCGCCCTTGCGTGAATACGCGGAGGACGTCCCGGAACTGCTGACGTATTACGTCGACAGACTTATCGATTCGGAGGGCCTTACTTTCCGACGTTTCAGTGTTGCCGCCCAGAATCGACTGCGACACTACCCGTGGCCGGATAACGTGAGGGAGCTTAAGAACCTTGTTCGGCGTCTGCTGCTATCCGGCAAGAGTTCGGATATCACATTGGAAGAGGCTGAGGCGGAGATCAGCGCGGGCGTCCCGGCGACTGAGACATTGGTTAAACAGGACCTCCTGGCGCTGCCATTACGCGAGGCGCGCGAGCAATTTGAACGCGCGTACCTGCGACAGCAACTCGAGCTGTGCGGCGGAAAAGTGGGACAGCTGGCGAAACGCGTGGGTATGGAGCGGACGCACCTCTACCGGAAACTCAGGTCGCTTGGAGTTGACTTCAAATCTATTGGAACCGACGACTGAGTTCTTGCTGGGGCATGGTGGCGGCAGTATGAATCACTCGTCATCGGATTCGGACAAAACATGAGCCGGCACCGGTGGCCTGTCTGCCGGTAAAACATGTCCATCTGGCAGAAATGTCAGGCCGGGCTTCTCAAAATCTTCGATCGACAATCCTCGTATTAACTTCAGCGCCCGCTGTTTCGGATCGACGCTCGGGCCGGCCGGGCGCAGCTGGATTGTCGAGACGATTTCTCCTTCGACAAACCTGCCGTCGCCGTCCAGCGTTGTGGTAAGGATAGGTGCAATGCCTTTGATGCCCGCAACGCTGATGCCATAGTAGGTGGCGAAATTGCCTAGGCTGTATGCGATCAACCGGTCTTTGTAGCGCTCCATGCCACGTACAACATGCGGGCCATGTCCGATGACGAGATCGGCACCGGCATCGACAACGCCGCGCGCAAACCAGACGACATCACCGCGTGGTTCGCCGTAATACACTTCATCCGCGAATGGGATGTGAGTAACGTCAGCTCCCTCGGCACCGCCGTGGAATGAAACAACCACTATGTCGTGGGTCTTCGCAAACCGGGCGACCGTTGTAAATGCGAGTTCGTAGTCGAGCAGCATATTGGAATTCTTGGTGACTGCGTACGCGAGTACCGCAATCCTGAGGTCGTTGTGCTCGAAGCTTGCGAAGTCATCGACCCGGCCAGAATGATGCATACCGGCTGCCGCGATTGCCTCCATACTGCTGGTGCGCCCTTCCTCACCAAAGTCCCGGGCATGGTTGTTAGCCAGGCTCAGGACATCGAAGCCCGCATTACGGTAATGCTCCGCATATCGGGTCGGCGAGCGAAACAGGTAGCACGCGCTCGGGTTACTGCACTTCTTGCCGGGCTCGCCACCGTCGACAAGCACGCCTTCGAGGTTGCCGAACGCGATATCGGCAGCTGATAGCGCAGGTGTCACGTCGGCCAGGAAGCTGGCGCCATCGTCGTCGGGCAGGTGATTGCGAGGGTAATCGGTGCCGATCATCATGTCGCCAACCGATGCGATGCTGATACGCAGCGCCGCTTTGTCGGGCTCGGGCTCGGGCGGCGGCGGTGGAGCCGGTGCCGGTTCGGGCACCTCAACGACGGCTGGTTCTGGCGGCGGCTCCGGAGCCGGCTCCGGCGGGGTGGCACATGCTGCGAGCAGTGACAGCGCAAAAAGGCCGAGTAGTTTCTGAGTGTCAGTCGTCACTGAGGCGAATGCGGAATACGTCGATCTTTGCCGCGCGCAAACGACTGCGCAGGATATTCAGTTCGTCAAGGTCGTCGGTTGGTCCAATGTAAACACGATGGTAGTTGCGGTCATTGACCTTGACGCGCTGGATGTGTGATTCGATACCATGCAGAGCGAGTTCTGCACGGCGGCGATCTGCATCGTTATGCGTCGAAAACGAGCCAGCCTGCAACACGTAGACGCCGGGTTCAATGATCGCTTCCGGCGTCGTATCAGCCGCCGTGACCGGCTCTTGTTCCGGAGTGACAACTTCAAAGTTTGGCAGAATGTCGTAGAACGTGAACCGCTTCTCTTCTTTCTGCTTCGCCGGCGGTGCCGTTTCGACCGCCGTTTCGCCGTTATCATCAAGCGCGCCCTGCATGCTTGCGGGCTCTGTTGCCGGGATCCCGGCGACGGCATCGGGCTCACGGTCCTTTACGTATACGGCGACGGCAACCGACAGGCCGACCGCGAGGCCAAACAGCATGGCGACCACCGGCGATATACCCGAATTGCGCTTGGTTTGGCGCCGTTTAGCCACTACATCTTCTCCGGGGCCGAGACGCCGAGGATGCCGAGGCCGTTGGCAATAACAGTGCGTGTGGCAGAGATCAGGTACAGGCGTGCATCGCGCAGGTTGGCATCGTCAACGATAAACGCGTGCGCGTTGTAGTAAGTATGAAAATCATTTGCCAGGTCGCGCAAGTAATGCACGACGTGCTGTGGCGCGCGATTGTTGGCGGCGAGCTCAACGATTTCCGGGTAACGACTTAACGATCTCATCAACGCTTTTTCCTGCGGTTCGACCAGCAGGCCAAGCTGCGAGTGCCCATTATCCTGATTCCACTGCAGTAATTTTTCATGGAGCTGACGGAATACGCTGGCGACGCGCGCGTGAGCGTACTGGATATAGTAAACGGGATTATCGCTTGACTGTGATCTGGCGACATCAAGATCGAAATCGAGGTGCTGGTCATTCGACCGTGATACGTAATAGAAGCGCGCGGCATCGTTACCGACTTCGGCACGAAGCTGCCGAAGGGTGTCGAATTCGCCCGAGCGCGTAGACATCTGCATTTTCTCGCCGCCGCGATACAGCGTAACAAACTGCACGAACTCGACTTCAAGATCGTCACCGGCATAGCCCATAGCCTCGAGGCCGGCACGCACGCGCGTCACGTAGCCGTGGTGATCGGCGCCCAGGATGTCGATCAGGTGGTCAAAGCCACGTTCGCGTTTTTCGTAGTGGTACGCGATATCGGACGCGAAATAGGTCTTCACGCCATTTTCGCGGATAACGACGCGGTCCTTGTCATCGCCATAATCGGTCGATGGGAACCAGGTCGCGCCGTCTTTCTCATAAAGAACGCCACGTTCTCTCAAGACGCCGATCGCAGCATCGATTGAGTTGTTTGTCGTCAGGCTTTTCTCTGAGTACCAGTGATCGAACGTCACGCCGAATTCGGCGAGGTCGTCCTTGATATCGTCAAGGATCGACTCGAGGGACTGCTGGCGGACCCGGTCGAAGCCGTCGTCGCCATGGAGCTTCTTCGCACGGGCGACCAGCGCATCGACATAGGCGTCCTTGTTGTCCTCGCTGTTCTCGGGCAGCCCGTCGTTGACGGCGTGAGCATCGGGTACGCTCAGACCACTCGTGTCGATGTTCCTGGCGATATCGCGAATGTACGCGCCGCGGTAACCGCCTTTCGGAAAATCCGAGTTGACACCCTGGTCGCCGAGCCAGCGAACCCACACGCTCGCCCCGAGAATGTCCATTTGGCGGCCGGCGTCATTGACGTAGTACTCGCGGTGCACCGGGTAGCCGACGGCCTCGAGAAGGTTTCCGAGTGTGTCGCCGTAGGCCGCGCCCCGTCCGTGGCCGACATGCAGTGGCCCTGTCGGATTGGCTGACACGAATTCGAGCAAGATCTTCGGGCCTTCTTTCGGCGCCTGCCTGCCATAGACCTCGCCCGCATCGAGGATGTTTGCGAGTTCGGCGTGATAGGCGCCCGCGCTGAGATGAAAGTTGATGAAACCAGGGCCGGCTATCTCCACTTTGTCTACGTCAGGGTCATCGGCCAGCGATTCGACGATGCTTGTCGCGATATCCCGGGGACTTTTGCGCGCGGGCTTCGCAAGCCGCATGGCTATATTGCTCGCAAAGTCGCCATGGCTGGCGTCTCGTGTTCGCTCGACCGTGCCCTCTATCGAAAACTCGGCGGCAGCCTCTGCCACCTCGGGCAGATTGGCGAGCGCGTTGGAGACTAGTTCAGCGACGATATGTTTCATTCTTCAGGTCTTTACGGACATGGCCCGGATTGGCGAGGCGCAATTCTACCCGGATATTTTCCCAGTATCAGAACAATTCGATAGGGTCCACGTCGATGGACCAGCGTACTTTGCGGGCGGTGGGATGTTCTTCGAGGAGCGGCCGTAACGTGCGCAAGACGTCGTGCAGTATGCGCCGGTCGCTCGACTGCAACAAAAGCTGCGCCCGATAACGACCAGCCTTACGCGCCATCGGGGCGTCAACCGGTCCAAGTACTCTCAAGGCTTCACCACAATGCTCGGCGAGCGAACGGCGAGCGACTTCGAGAAAACGGACGGCGTCGCCGTGCTGGTGTGCTGCCGAGCGAATCAGGGCAAGACGCGTGAAGGGCGGCCAGCGCGTGATCTCACGTTCTGCCAGGGCCTCTTCCGCTACTCGCGTGTAGCCACCATTCATAAGCGTGTTCCAGAAAGCATGCTGAGGGAAGGCAGTCTGTATAAGGACTTCGCCGGCGCGGCGCTCGCGTCCGGCTCGCCCCGCGACCTGCACGATCGACTGAGCCATGCGCTCGGCGCTGCGAAAGTCTGTGCCGAACAGGCCCTGATCGGCATTAACGATGCCGACGAGCGACAGTTTCGGAAAGTGATGCCCCTTGGACAACATTTGTGTGCCCACGAGAATGTCGGACTCGCCCTGTCTCGCCTGGTCGAGTACGTTTGCCATCGAGCCCTTACCTTGGGTGCTGTCGCTGTCGACACGCGTGATCGTATGCCCGGGAAACCGCTCGCGCAGCGCGTCTTCGAGCCTTTCTGTGCCCTCACCAAGCGGCCGTACCGTCTCGCCGCACTCGGTGCAGGTCGTATCGAGCGGGCGCACCAGGCCGCAATGGTGACAACGTAACTGCCCTTTCTGAGCATGCACGGTGAGTCGCGAGTCGCAACGGTCGCAGCCTGCAATGTGGCCACAACTCGAGCAAATCAGCGTCGGCGCGAAGCCTCGCCGGTTCAGGAAGATCAATACCTGGCCATCGGCTTGAAGATGGCTTCGGATCGCGTCAGCCAACGGTTCGCTGAGACCGTCACTGACAGGTGCGCGGGAGGTATCGATCAGTCGCATGGTTGGTGGTTTTGCGCCGCCGGCCCGGCTGGGCAGATGAATGTGCTCGTAGTTGCCGTTGCGGCAGTGCTGCAACATTTCCAGCGTTGGCGTTGCGGTGCCAAGTATCGCAGGAACATCCAGCTGCTTGGCCCGGACGATAGCGAGGTCTCTTGCTGAATAACGCAGGCCCTCCTGCTGCTTGAAGGAGTGATCGTGCTCTTCGTCGACGATGATCAGCCCGGGGTTAGCGAGGGGTGTGAAGATTGCGGAACGCGTACCGACAACGAGTCGAGCGGCGCCCGACCGGGCGGCGCGCCAGGCGGCAAGACGCTCATTGTCTGTCAGTCCCGAATGCAGCAGCGCGGGCTCTATGCCCAGGCGTTTGCGCAGGCGCGCGACGAGCTGCGGCGTGAGGCCGATCTCCGGAGCCAGGACCAGCACCTGCTTGCCTTTATCGATGATGTCGCGCATGCGTTGCAGATAGACCTCGGTCTTACCGCTGCCCGTGATTCCTTCGATAAGGTACGTACAAAATCGATCGGTGGATCGCAGTGCGGACAAGGCGGCCTGCTGCGCCTTGTTCAGGCTGGGCCCGGGCTCGGCCTCCGGCGCCAGCGTCTCGTCGAAGTTTGCGCCGTGCTCCTCACGTCGGAGGATCAGACCTTTTTGGAATAGCGACCGGGCAACGCGACGCCAATTTGGCAGGATGTCGGTAAGGTGATCTGCTTCGCAGCCATTGCCGCCGGCATCAAGCAAGGTTTCCAGCAGCTCGGCCTGTTTCGGCGCACGTTTGGCAAGCGCTTCGATATCGATATCTTCGCCAATGTTTGTAATCGCGATCATCTCGACGACCGGGTGCAGCGGGTTTCCATGTCTCAGTAGTGCCGGCAGGGCGGCAGCAACAACCTCGCCGATCGGATGATGGTAGTAGTCGCTGGTGAAGCGAATCAGCCGAAGGTCCGGGTCGGCCAGCACGGGTTCCTCGTCGAGGACACGGCTGCAGCGCCGAATTTTGCCGGGTGACAGTGAGCTCTCACAGGCGTGGCGTAGCACCAGTCCGACTTGCTTGCGCGGCCCGAACGGTACGACTACCCGTGATCCGGCTGCCGGTACCGGCTCGTCAGTCGCAGGCAGGTAGTCGAACTCACGCGATAGCGGCACATTGATGGCCACTTTGAGTATGGGTTGCTTGGATTCGGGGCTATCGCTCACAGGATCAATATATATGTGCCTGCTCCCGTGTCCGGTTTCATGTCAACCGGAGCGTCGATCAGGCGTTATTCAAGGACAGACACGTTAGAGAACCTCGTGACGGAGTCAAGGGATATGCACGTCGGATCGACTTCTTTTGCGGTATCGTGGGCCAATGAGCCATCGACAGAGACGCGAGCACTGCGACAGGAACAGCAACTCAACCGGTTTTTGGCCGAGGTAGAGCGACGGGCGTTGCGCATCGCGGAAATCAGCGTGCGCGACCGGGATGATGCGCTGGACCTCGTTCAGGACGCGATGATCAAGCTGTGCCGTAGCTACGGCGAGCGCCCCAGTAACGAGTGGACGCCGCTGTTTTACCGGATCCTTCAGAACGGGGTTCGTGACTGGCACCGGCGGCAGGCGGTCCGCAACCGCATTATGGTGTGGTTTGGACGTGGCGCGAACGACGATGATGACTACGATGCGATTGCGGCCGCACCCGATCCCATTGGTCGATCGCCGGCCGAAGAACTCGCAAACACCGAGGCGATGGACAGTCTCGAACTGGCCGTGGCGGGTCTGCCGGCGCGTCAGCGAGAGGCGTTCATGCTTCGCACATTTGAAGGACTGAACGTGGCGGGGACCGCTTTGGCCATGGGCTGCAGCGAGGGCAGCGTCAAGACACATTACTCCCGCGCGATACATACGCTGAGGGAAAAACTGGAAGAGCACGGGCCTGACGGTACCGGGAATGAAGACGATGAAGAAATCTGACGACGAATTTGCACAGCAGACGAAGGAGCTGTTCGACGAGTCAGTCGGCGGTCTCGACGCGGCAACATTGTCCACGTTGAACCAGGCCCGACAACGCGCGCTGGCGACGCAGCAGCGTGCTGGCGTGCTGCGTTGGGCGCCGGCCGCTGGCGTGGCGGCAGCGACGCTCGTCGCTGTCATGGTAATTCTGCCTGGGCCGACAGACGTCGAAGTGATGCCGACAACAGTTACAGATATGGAAATCCTGCTGGGCGAGGACAGCATCGAGATGCTCGAGGACCTTGAGTTCTACAGCTGGATCGATATGGCTGACGAGGGCGATGGCGTCACCTGAACGGCACGCTGTTCTGCTCGCCTGCGGCCTGTGCCTGTGCGCTGCCGCGGCGATAGCCGGGGAGGAGTTGCCGCCGGATGCGGAATTCCTGGAGTACCTGGGAATGTGGGAAGAGACGGATGAGGACTGGTTGTTGCTGGATGAAATAACGTTGGTAGAGAACATGGAGCGGAGCGATCCCGTACCGGAAGGTGAAGAATCGACGGAGACAGAAAATGAAAGCTAAGTTGATCATCGTGTTGGGTACACTGCTGTTTGTCGGCGCGGCGTTCGCCGACAATCACGGCTTAAGCTGGAATGAGCTTAGTGCAGACCAGCAGGCAGTACTTGGCCACTTTTCTGATACTTGGGATTCGCTTCCGGCAAACCGTCAGCAGCGGCTCGCCACGGGTGCCGCGCGCTGGTCGGCGATGACGCCCGAGCAACGCCAGCAGGCAGAGGCAAGATTTGGTGAGTGGCGCGGGCTGCCTGCTGAACGGCGCGAGCTGATTCGCGAGCGTGCCGAGATATTTGGCGACCTGTCGCCGGAAGAGAAACGCCGCATTCGCGAGAATTACGGCCGCTACCGGCAAATGGACAAGCAACGCCGCCAGGCACTCAAGGATCGCTATCGTCGAATGACGCCCGAGCAGCGGCAGCGCCTGCGGGACCACTTGCGCGAACGGCCGCCGAAGAGGCCAAGAGACCGCAAGTAGTTGCGGAAAGTCCTTACGAAAAGGCCCCCGATTTGGGGGCTTTTTTCTTTGTACCTGCAGGAGGCCTTCGTTACACTTCCGCAGTCCAATTGGAGGCCAACTATGAGAATCGGTGTACCGAAAGAGATCTATGCAGGTGAAAAGCGCGTTGCGACGACGCCTGACGTAGCAATCCAGTTAATGAAGCTCGGTTTTGACGTCAGCGTCGAGTCGGGGGCTGGCGAGGGATCGAATTTCTCTGACGGCGCATACAGCGACGTCGGCTGTGACATTGTCGACTCGGTGAGCGAGCTATGGTCGAAGTCCGATATCGTGTTGAAGGTTCGGGCCCCGGAAGGTGGTGAGGCCTCGCAGCTGCGCTCGGATCAGACGCTGATCAGCTTCCTCTGGCCCGCACAGAACCCGGAGCTGCTCAAGCAGCTGACGGATACCGGCGCAACCGTCATGGCCATGGACAGCGTGCCGCGTATTTCACGCGCGCAGAAAGTCGATGCCTTGAGTTCGATGGCGAACATCGCAGGCTATCGCGCCGTTATCGAAGCCGCGCAGCACTTTGGACGCTTCTTCACTGGTCAAATCACGGCTGCCGGCAAGGTCCCGCCTGCCAAGGTGCTCGTGATCGGCGCCGGTGTGGCCGGGCTTGCTGCTATCGGCGCCGCAAAGAGCATGGGTGCAATCGTGCGGTCTTTTGATACGCGCCCTGAAGTTAAAGAGCAGATCGAGAGCATGGATGCCGAGTTCCTGATGCTCGACTTCGAGGATGATGAGGACGGCTCCGGCGAAGGTGGTTACGCGAAGGTCATGAGCGACGAGTTCATCAAGGCCGAGATGGAACTTTTTGCCGAACAGGCTAAAGACGTCGACATTATTATTACGACTGCGCTGATCCCGGGTAAGCCGGCGCCACGCCTGATTACGGCAGAGACGGCACGCTCGATGAAGGACGGCAGCGTCATCGTTGATCTTGCTGCAGAACAGGGCGGCAACTGCGAACTCACCGTGGCGGGTGAAGTCACCGAAGTCGATGGTGTAACGATTATTGGTTACACGGACTTGCCCAGCCGCCTGTCTGCGCAATCAAGCCAGCTCTATGGTACGAACCTCCGGCACCTGCTGACCGACCTCACGCCGGAGAAAGACGGCAACATCGTCGTCGACATGGAAGATGAGGTCATTCGTGGTACGACCGTCTGTAAAGACGGCGAGACGACCTGGCCACCACCCGCACCGAAACTGTCGGCCGCACCGGCGAAACCCGCGCCGGCCCCGGCTCCGGCGCCAAAGGTCGAGAAAAAGCCATCGGTCCTGGGATCGGTTGCGGGGATGGTCATTGCGGGCCTTGCACTGATGGGACTCGGTGCCGTTGCACCGGCGTCGTTCATGGCGCATTTCACCGTTTTCGTGCTGGCCTGCTTCGTGGGTTACATGGTGATCTGGAACGTAACAGCGGCGTTGCACACGCCGCTGATGAGCGTTACCAACGCGATCTCAAGCATCATCGTGATCGGCGCGCTGCTGCAGATAAGTTCGGATGTTCCCTTGATCAAGTGGATCGCGGTAGCCACCGTGCTGATAACTTCCGTCAACATATTTGGCGGTTTTGCGGTCACTCGCCGCATGCTCGAAATGTTCAGGAAGTGAGGTCGTGATGTTTGAGGTAAACGAAGGAATCATCCAGGTCTCGTACATTATCGC
>CALDZH010000189.1 GCA_937944275.1 uncultured Woeseiaceae bacterium | reverse complement strand
GGCTCGTATTGGGGTGGTTCCTATTATGGATACGGCATGCCGACAGAAACCGATGTGCGACAGTACCAGAAGGGCATGCTTGCTCTGGATATCTTCGACGTCAAAGAGCATCGACCCGTCTACCACTCGGTTGCCGAGAAGTCGATTACGGACTCGGATCGCAAGAAGATGGACGAGACAATCAATGCAGCGGTAGCCGCGGTAATGGAGGCCTTTCCGCCTCAGTAAGAAGCGTTTACTGGCTAAGGCATGGCCGAGCAGCGAGTCGGTAGGTCAATAGATGCGGCCGCCGACTCTGACGCTGGTGCCGTAGCCGCCGTAGCCACCGTATGAGCTGTAGCCGACGCTGCCGTAGACTCGCACGTCATCGCAGCCGCCCATCAGGAGACAGGTGGCCAGGATCGCCGAGATTTTTGTAAGCTTTAATAATGTTTTCATGGGTTCAGGGTCCTAGTTATTGTCTTCGAGCGGCCAGGTCTGGAGCGCGATACCGGCACCAGACGGTCCCGCAACAAAAGCAACCTCACCACCCACTGGACGCGGGCCGGCTTCGACGATTACGCGGCCACCGAGTTCGGCAACGCGTGACGTGATCGCCGCCGGGCTCTCTACCCGGATATAGCTGACCCAGACGGGATCCAGCCCTTCCAGCGGATTGGGCATGATGCCGGCACGGGGCGTGTCGCCTGCCTTGAGAAGGCTGTAGGTCGGGGCGGTATCCTGCCTGCCATCGATATCAACCGTGTCTTTGGTCAACCCGGCCACCTTGTTGTAAAAGGCATCTGCGCTTTCAACATTGCTGGTCCACAACTCATCCCAGAGAAAGCCGTCAACTTCGGGTTCACTGTCGCGCGGGTCACCATCCCGCGTTTCCAACAGGCCCAGCAGCGCTCCCTCGACATCGCTTATCACGGCGATCCTGCCGCGACTCTGCAGGTCCGTCGGCGGCGTCATAATTTTTCCGCCGCTCGCGGTCACCGCATCGACGCTGGCATCGATGTCCTCAACGGACATCAGGACCACCCATTGGGAAATATCGTCGCGATTGTTCAGGGCCAGCGTATCGATCATGCCACCGATCAATTTGCCGTTGTGCCGGATAAGCGTATAGGAAGAATTGCTCTTGAGATTGGAGGCCGTGCCAACACTCTCAAACTCCCAGCCAAACAGCTCGCCATAGAATCTTTGCGACGCAGCCGGGTCGTTAGTTAGCAGGTCGCGCCAGATGATCTTTCCGGGCAGGCGCTCGCCGGTCGGCGCATCGGTAACCGGCGGCAAATTGATGTTCATTGACGCACAGGCTGCGACGAACAACAGAACCACGTTGGCAAGGGCGATACGCCATTTCGTTGTGAACGACATAGGGACTCTCTTTTTCGATTGGCTTTGGAGATTACACGGAAGCGGTCACAGGGTCATCAAAAGGGCGAAATCGGGGCTTACACGTAACATTTGGAAACAATTTGCCAAGTTTGCTACCGACGACTTGCGTTATACTCCGGAGGCTGTTTCATCAAAGCCTTCAATCACAATAAGACATCTTACGGCGCGTTTCATGCCCGCCCAACAAAAAACCGAGGTCAGTATGATTTCAACTACTAGTACCCGTGCACCCGTGAACTTCACGCGCACGCAGTTCGTTCTAGGACTTCTTCTCCTGTCAATCAGCTTCATTGCCGTCGGTACCGCGCAGGCGCAGGACAAGCCCAACATCCTTGTCATCTGGGGTGATGATATCGGCTGGATGAATACCAGCGCATACAACCGCGGCATGATGGGTTACAAGACGCCCAACATCGATCGCATCGCAAATGAAGGTGCTCTGTTCACCGACTGGTACGGCCAGCAAAGCTGCACCGCCGGCCGCGCTGCGTTTGTTACCGGCCAGAGCCCGTTTCGAACCGGTCTGCTGAAAGTCGGGCTGCCTGGTGCGAAAGAAGGTCTGTCCGAGAAAGACCCGACGATCGCAGGGCTTTTGAAGAACCACGGCTATATGACGGCCCAATACGGCAAGAACCACCTCGGTGACCTCGACGAACACTTGCCGACGAATCACGGGTTTGACGAATTTTTCGGCAACCTTTACCACCTGAACGCCGAGGAAGAGCCGGAACACGAGGATTACCCGCAGTCAGCTGAGTTCGCCAAGAAATTTGGTCCGCGCGGCGTCATCAAGTCGAGCGCCGACGGACAGATCGAGGACACCGGTCCCCTGACCAGGAAGCGCATGGAAACGGTCGATGAAGAGGTTACCGCCGGAGCGATTGATTTCATGGAGCGTGCAGCGAAAGCAGAGAAACCTTTCTTCCTTTGGTGGAACTCGACGCGCATGCATGTAATCACACGTCTCAAGGCCGAGTCTCAGGGAGTCACGGGTCTTGGTATTTACGCCGATGGCATGGTTGAGCACGATGGTCATGTTGGCGAAATACTCGACAAACTCGAGGAGTTGGGTCTCGCCGAGAATACGATCATCATGTATTCGAGTGACAACGGCGCCGAGGTCTTCACCTGGCCCGACGGCGGCATGACGCCGTTCAGGAACGAGAAAAATTCGAACTGGGAAGGCGGCTATCGCGTACCGACCATGATCAAGTGGCCCGGCGTTATCGAGCCCGGCACCGTGTACAACGATGTGTTCTCACACGAAGACATGCTGCCGACCATCATGGCTGCAGTCGGCGAACCTGATATCAAAGAGAAGCTGCTTGACGGCCATCGCGCGAATGGCCGCAAATACAACGTCCATCTAGACGGTTACAACCTGCTGCCTTACTTCAAGGGTGAAGTGAACGAAGGGCCGCGCAAGGAATTCTTCTACTGGACAGACGATGGCCAGCTCGCCAACCTGCGCTACGATCGCTGGAAGATGGTTTTCATGGAGCAGCGTGGCCATGGCTTCGACGTTTGGCAGGAGCCATTCGTCACCCTGCGCGTGCCCAAGCTGTTCGACCTCAAGGGCGACCCGTTTGAACGCGCTGACCACGAGTCGGCTAACTACGATATGTGGCGTTTCGAGCGTGTCTACCTGATTTTGCCTGCCGTCGACTACGTTTCGCAGCATCTTGCGACGTATGCGAAGTATCCACCACGCCAGAAGCCGGGCAGCTTTAACCTGAACCAAGTGTTAGACAAACTGCAGCAGAACCCGTCCACCAACTGATTTCAGACTGCGCGTGATAAATGCGCGCTGGTAAGGAGCGATAAGTGAAACCGTTTATCAGGACAACAAGCCTTGTTTTGGCGCTGGTTTTTGCGTCGACAGCCGCAGCCCAGGATAAACCCAATATCCTGGTTATCTGGGGTGACGACATCGGCGTACACAACGTCAGTGCCTATAACCATGGTGTCATGGGTTACCAGACGCCGAGTATCGACCGCATTGCAAAAGAAGGCGCGTTGTTTACCGATGCCTATGCACAGCAGAGCTGCACGGCAGGTCGTGCTTCTTTCATTCTCGGCCAGCACCCGTTTCGTACGGGAATGCTGACCATCGGCATGCCGGGTTCAGAGCACGGCACCCCGGACTGGGCACCGACACTTGCCGATTTGTTGAAGAACCACGGCTATGTGGCCGGG
>CALDZH010000188.1 GCA_937944275.1 uncultured Woeseiaceae bacterium | reverse complement strand
CGGACTCGTAGCCGCTACGAGGATAATGCCGCCCGCAGATGCAGCGATAAGCACCCAATCCCAGGCAACCAGGTCAGCCGCTATCAAGCGCACATCACCAAGTAGCATCCAGATGAAAACCGATACACATACCGCCGCTGCGAAATAGTGTCGGCGTAACGGCTCCTTGAGCGTTGCGTCGAGCGAAAAAGCCACGGCACTGATCACAAGAAGCAGCGGTTGCTGCACACTGACGGCCGCCCAAATGCAAAAGCCCAGCACTCCGAGCGTGTCCAGTGGTCGCCATCGCGGTCCCGTCGAACGGTTCACCAGTCGCACGATCAACAATGCTACGAAGACCAACAGAACTGAGGTCGCTCCGAATGCGACATTGGCGATCCATGCGAGCGCCAGCGCGACAAAAGCTGCACCACTGTAATCAGGCGCCAGTTCACGGGTTAGCGCCCACGCGGCGAACGCAGCCAGCGCACCACTGAATGCGGCGGCCACGGGACCTTTATCGATGTCGTATAGCGATGCAAGGCCGGCACTTAGAAGCATCAAGAGCGGCAAGACCATCAGCAGCGCGCGGTTCGTGAGATACGCTGGATCGATTGGACGGGCAATCGACGTGAAACGATACATGCCCGACAGATTGGATGTTGGCTCAGTCACAGTAACCCCGAACGGCGGAACCAGTGCGAGCCAGACCCATTCGGACCCGCACTTGCAACCTTAACGCGACATCTGGCGCGAGCTCTGCATCTGGCCATTGCCATGCAGCGAGTCGGTGACATCGTCGAGCGCGTAACGCAGCTTCCAGGCACTGGCGCTTGCGTCATAAGCATTACCTGCCTCCATGAGTCCCACTTCGAGGCGTGCGCGCTCTTCCGCAGTCAAGCTCCCCTCCCGCATCAGCTTTTCGGAGACCGACTTGTACACAGCGACAGTACCCTGCGCATTACCGTGATTAAACATCGGTACACCTCGATCGATCGCTTCGCGAATTGCATCAGCGGCATCGGCACGCGACATCTGCGTTGGCGGCAGGATTACACGGTCGATCACATGAATAACGCCGTTCGAAACATCGATATCCGTCGTGACAATGCGTGCATTCTCGATATTGAAACCGGCTTCGGTCTCGCTGATTACAGCGTCGATGCCTGCAAGCGTTCCAAGGCGAGCACCATCGGTCAGCGCAGACGAACCGAGGTCGCCCGCAACAACATGGTACTTGAGAACGGTCGCGAGCTGATCTTTGTTCTCGGGCATTAGCAATGTCTTGATCGTGCCAGCCGGCAGAGTACCAAAGGCCTCGTCAGTTGGCGCGAATACGGTCAGCGGGCCATCACCTCTTAATGCATCGACGAGACCGGCCGCCTTCGCAGCAGCGATAAGGGTTTCGAAAGTGCCGGCCGCAGCGGCCGTGTCGACGACATCCATCTTCTTGCCATGATGGCCAGCAAATGCCGGAACGGTGAGTGTCAGGACCGCGAGCGTGGCCCAGGCAGTCTTAAATATTTCCATTAGAGGGCTCCAGGTAGTTTTCAGGTCCGCATGCGCGCGGGCGTCATTGCGAGTTCGTTGCAACTTCCTGATTGGACCCGATTCGACGACGAATCTTCGTAACAAATTGTTTCTTTTGGATTTATTTGCGCCGGAAGCGCAATTCGCCGTCAGCCGCGGAGCGAGTCTATCTTCGATTTGATGTCGGGCAGCACCCTGGCCACGCACTCTTCCCCGGTCTTGATCGCTTCTGCCGCTTTGCCGAACTCCAGAAGCCCGACGTCCCGCAGCCGCGGTGAAATCATGACGTCGGCCGGGTCACCTGCCAGCCGGCTACGGGTGATGCGGTCCTGGAAAATATTGATTGAATTCGACACGACGGAAAGCAATCCCGGCGGCGATTCCGGTTTCTCTTTAGGGGTAAACCATGTGCTGGATACTTCCCTGGCCTGCTGCTTCAGGTAACGCAGCAACCCTTCTTCTTCTTCGGCCGTCGGAACGGGCCTGTTTTTCATCCCCTTGCCAACGATGTCGGCGTTGAGGTTGACGGCGATAACAACATCCGCGCCAAGCGCCCTGCACGCCGTCACCGGTACCGGGTTGACGAGACCGCCGTCGACGAGCCACCGGTCCTCGTGGTGCACCGGCGGAAACAGGCCGGGCAGCGACATGGATGCCCGTACCCAACTGGCCACATTACCACCGCGCGACCAGACCTCCTGGCCCGTGTTGAGACAGGTTGCAATGGCAAGAAATGGTTTGGGCAGTTGATCGATCTCGACATCGGCACCGACCACGAAGTCGTGGATGAACTGGTCGAGACGGTCAACGTCGACAAACCCCGATTGGGAGAACTGAATGTCGAAAAACCGGTAAACGTCGGAGCGGCTTGATTCCAGGACCCAATCCTTGAGCTTCGCCATATTGCCGGCCACGTATGATGCACCCACCATCGCACCGACCGAGGTACCGCAAATGATATCGGGCTCGAGTCCCTCGGCCACCAGGGCGTCGATGACGCCAACGTGGGACCAGCCGCGCGAGGCGCCAGAACCCAGGGCGAGACCTATTTTGGGAGATTTCTGCATGGCCATCCAAGTGTGCGCCTAAGACGGCCGAACGTACAAGTGCAGGAACGAAACGGACTCAGCGGGCGTTCGAGCAGATACTTGCCGGTGACGTAGCCGGCTCCCTATCCGGGCTGGCGCAGATACAGGTGCTGTTCGAAAATCAGCAACTCCTTTTCGGTTTTCATCCAGCCCCTCGGCGTAAGGTCATCGTAGCCCGGGTCGGCCTGCGCATTTGCGCTGGACATTGATCCGTCAATCAGGAAAAGAACACATA
>CALDZH010000187.1 GCA_937944275.1 uncultured Woeseiaceae bacterium | reverse complement strand
CGGGCCAACGTCGAAGCCGGATCCCGCGGATTCTATGGTCGTATCCCAGCTGATAGCTGTCTGATCCCAGTCCACGAGCTCCGGATCTGGTTCATTCAGGTTCAGTTTGAGCGACGTGCCATAGTCGGTGTACCCATTGTGGGCGTTGTAGACGCCCTGCCCTGTCAGGTAGCGGAAAAACTCAAAAAATAGTTCCTTACCCTGGTAGGAATGACTGAGATCACCAATTGGTGTGGGCATCGAGGCAAGAATATCGTGGAATTTATCCTTTGCGTCGCTATTGTCTTTCTCAAACAGCTCGAAGCCCATCGCGATATAGCCGCCATTACTGCAATAGGTTTGGCCGAAACCTTCGCAGTCGTTTATGTTGTCGTGATTGAGCATGAGGCCAACGCGCACGCCTTCGAGAGGGTCGAATACTTTCTTCAACGCCCCGCGAAGGACGTCGAAGAAAATATAACTGTCCTTTTCACCATCCATGTAACCTTCTGCAATAAGGGTTTCGCACTCACCCTGGGTGCAGGCTCTTGCGGCGAGGTTTGGCCGATAATCGAGTGAGAACATGATCATCGGTTCACTACCTTCCGGCAGGCCCGCGCCTTGATTCATGTAGACATCGGTGTCGTCAGCACGCGCAGCGCCGATCGTAAAAATCAACGAGGCTAGTGCCGTCGTAATGGAGGCTTTCATGAATTTGGAATCCATACCGGTATCTCTACTCAATATATTTAATTATTGCTTCGGCACGAGCACGAGCACACCTTCGGAGATCTGCTCGCGGCCGAGGCCGTCGTCAACTCGGTCAAAAGTCGTAGTCACGCGAAACGATGCACTGCTGAACTTGTCGAGGCTGGTCGAGACTGCACGGGGCGGCGGCCGGAAAGTTGCGCCTGTCCGTTCTACGCGTGCTTGCAGGTAGTTGTTTGCCACCTCGCTCGCGAGCACCGGATCAGTGACGGGCAGGTCGTTACGGTTGCAGCCAGTCTCGCCGGCAGTGCATGCGGTGTACCCTGTATCGCCCACCACGGGTGTCGAAGCGGGGCTGGCAACAATCGCGTCGGCAAGGGCCTGCGCTGCCTGCGCGGCAGCAACTTTTGATTCCTCGTTCTGTGCCATGAACAAGCTGATATTGCTCGAGCGCATCGACGAAATTGTGTACAGCGTGATAGCTACGAGGAACATCAGCGCGACAACAAGAATCGCGCCACCCTGTTTTTTTCTCATTGGCATAGGTTTGGTTTTCATACTAGAAGCCCATCATTTTCATGGTGCGAATGTTCTGAATCGACACGCTCGTCGAGAACACGCGACGGTGGAAACTGTCCCCTGGAATAACATCCGGGGCATTGCTGATCGAATACGTCTTGTTGTTGACGTAACGAGTGTCGATATCGGTAGTGCGCGCAATCAGGAAAATACGGGCCGCAACCACATCCTGCATCTGTGTGAGCGTCGGATTGGTCAGGTACACATTTGGATGGCCGTCCTGGCTTGTATCGATGCCATACTCGATCTGGAGATTTTCGATGCCGGTCGCAAGACACTCAGTCGTCATGACTGGCCCGGCGCCACTCAAAGCTTTCCGGCACAATGTGGGGATGTCGTCACCGGGTGTATCGGCAAACTGGCGAATGTAGTAAATGCTGGGGCGGAAAGCCCAGTCAGCAAATGGAGCAGCGATAGCCAGTGGTGATGCCGTAGGTTCGATGCCGCTGAACAACACGCCGACTGTTCCGTTGGTGCGTAGGTAAGCACCGTTCGCAGACGGTGTGGTTTCGGCTCCGGCAACTCGCTTGATAGCAACCACATCTGTCCCATCCAGGATTTCGCTACCATCGAAGCAGGAGTGCGCGGCGCTCGCCGCGGCATTTGTCGCATTATCGACCGCCATGATCGAAAGACTGTTACCAGCTTCGGTTGTGCGATATATCCAGTTGTCCTGCCCGGCCGGACCACAGGGCGTAGCGATTGCCAAGTCACCGTCGTAGGAAACGGAGTCCGGAATATGCAGATCAGCGTAGTGCCCTGCCATGCTGATATCGAAGGCGATTTCGCGTAGCGCGAAACGAGCGTTATCCTGCATGCGGCCGATGTTTTCATCCTGTTTGAAGCTGTAGCTGTTGTTCACGAAGACGGAGATGATGCCGCCCGCCAGCGCCATTGACAGCAGCATGGCTATCATTACCTCAACTACTGAGAAGCCGTTCTGGTGTTTTTGTTGCGTGAAAGTCATTAGATATCCACTCAGATGGTCGGGTCGATGTACGTGGGAATCTGCATGATGCGGCGAAACTCGTTATTCGCGCCGTAGTTGCCGCTGGCCGAACCGCATGCGCTGGCGTTTCCATTGCTCATGGACGCAGTACCGCGCCAGACGATCGTAACGGCGTAGGTTCCTGCAATTCCGCCGACAGGGCCGCCGATGCAAAGTGTTGGCAGTACGAGGCCTCCGGATCCGGTGTTGCCGGCCGTCTCGAGGTTGCCGTCGAGAACCTGCTCCCAGAACCAGAGATCATGAGTCGCCTTTTGTTCGGCGTTGCAAACAGCGGCGCCGCTGCAGTTTGGTGCAGGCTCCGCGCCACGGCTACCGCCGCCGATTTCACCTGCCGCGAGGTAAACGTTCATTGCGTCGCCATTGATTCGCATGTCTTCGAGTAGGCCATGTGCAATCTGCGAACCGGACGTGCGCTGCAGAGCCTCGAAATTGGATTGCTTCGACAAGGTCTGCAATCCAGCTACAGCGAGCAGGCCCACGCTAAATACGATCAACGCGATCAATAGTTCGATAAGGGAAAATCCGTCTTGTCTCGTGTTATTGCTCATCGCTCGTTCCTAGGAACATACTGGTACGCTGCCGTCGGCCAGCGTTTCGCTGAGCCGGGGGCGACCGGACAAATCGATGACCATGACCTTGGCATGACTTGCTCCCCGCCTGTCGCAGACCGTGAACGAACCGGAACTACCGTTCAGCGCCGCATTCCATACACGACCGTTTGGCCGATACATGATGAACGTCGGGAATTGGCCCGACTGAATCGTCAATCCATTTGCACTTTCTGAAGATGCGACGATGGTTTCGTCGTTATCGACGTTACGATCGCTGTCGCGATCAGAGAAAACAATCCAGCCTTCGTTCCAGCCCACAGCCTCGCAATTCGTACCGCCCGAGCTCGGGCATATAGTTACGCGGGCGTTCGTAGTGACTGCAGTACTGCGTGCCTGGTGAATGGAAGAAACGAAGTCGTTGATCGCGCCGGTCTGGCGAGCGTTAGACACGAAGGTGTCGAGCGCAGGAACAGCCGCCGACAACAGCAGTCCCGCTAGACCGATCGCTATCATGAGCTCAATTAGCGTAAATCCGTTCTCTCGACGCATAACATAATTCCTAAGTATTAATTTTCTGCCGTTTCGAAATTCTTGGGCGCCTCGAATTGCTGACATCCACGACGAAATACTAGAAGTTGTGCGATTTTCGGGATGAGACACAGGTCGGATTTGCAGCAAATCGACACTACCTGGCAGTAATTTTGTGAACTGTGCCCGTTGTTATGTCTTTTCAGAGACAAAAGCGTCGAACGTACAAACTTGCTTCGCTCGTCCTGATTTTGTGATCTCAGTCAAAGGATTCGACATGAATAACGATCATACTGCCGTTTCTACAGGAGCGTGTTATGAAGCAGATTTTCGCTATTTTGGTATTCGTGATCGGTTTTACCGGGCTGGCAAAAGCCGACGTCTGGAGTTGGGTCGATGCAAGTGGCAAGACGCATTTCGTCGACACGATGAAATCGATCTTCACGTGGGTCGATGAGGCTGGCAACGTTCATTACAGCGATATGCCGCAGCACAAGGACGCTGTTCCCGTAGAACTGGTTTGGGTCTCGAGCGGCACGCTGGATAACCTGCAGGCCAGAAACGACGAGCCCGAACCTGGGGATACCTACCTCGGAGAGTCATCGGATGAGCGGGCCGAAAAAGAACAAGCAGACGCTTACTATTGTAAACGCGCAAACGAAATATATGACTCGTACGTCAGCGCACCGAGCCTGTATCGGACGAATGACAGTGGCGAACGCGAGTATCTGAGCAAGGAAGATGCGGCCAAGACGATCGCCGAAATGCGCAAGCAAAGAGACGAACGATGTCGTTAGACGCCGTCGAGTCCGGGGTGTCCGCCGAACTGGACTAGGACTCCTGGAGCTTCCGTTAAATAGAATCGACGTTCAGGTCCATCGTTGCGCCTGGATCTGCCGTGGCCGCTGCAAGATAGCCGTGTGCGCGTGGCAGGACGTGAGTACAGTAGAATCGGGTCGTCGCCAGCTTCGTATCAGCGAAGGACGCATCAACGCTTTCTCCATCGGAACGTAAAGCCAATGTCGCTTTCGCGAGGTAAGCGCCGCCGAGCACTACACCGGCCAGCATCAACAGGTTAACGGAAGCGGTACCGATCGCTGCGGGGTTTTCAGTCGCATTGTCGCGCAGCCATGCTACACCCTGTTCGAGTTGTTCGAGCCCTTGCCGCACATCGCGGCCGACAGACTGCAGCGCGTCATCCTTTTCCATGGCATCACATGCGCCCCTCAGCTCACCAATCAACAAACCAACTTCGCGGCCCTCGTCCCCGAGAACCTTGCGGCCGGCAAAGTCGAGAGCCTGGATGCCCGTCGTGCCTTCGTAGATAGGCAAAATTCGGGCATCACGCATGTGTTGCGCCGCCCCGGTTTCTTCGACGTAGCCCATGCCGCCGTGAATCTGCACGCCCAGCGATGTCACCTCCTGGGCCGTTTCGGTATTCCAGCCTTTTACGACCGGCGTAAGTAATGACAGGCGCAGTTCGGCCGCCTTTTGTGCTTCCTCGCGCTCGTCATGGTGAAGCTTGTCGAGTTGCGATGCCGTTGCGTAGGCCAATGCACGCATTGCTTCGGTCTGCGAACGCATGAGTAACAGCATGCGGCGAACATCAGCGTGGTAAATAATCGGTGCGCGTTCACTTTGGCCTGGTACCCGGCCCTGGACCCTGTCATGCGCGTAGCTCCTTGCCAGCTGGCAGGCTCGTTCGCTGATAGCCACACCCTGCAAACCAACCTCTACCCGCGCGTGGTTCATCATCGTGAACATTGCGGCAAGGCCCTTGTTTTCTTCGCCGACCAGGTAACCAATTGCACCGTCGCCCTCGCCATAGTTAAGAACACATGTCGGGCTACCGTGAATGCCGAGCTTGTGTTCTACGGAAGTGGCAACGAGATCATTCCGTTCGCCCGGATTCCCATCTGCGTCGAGAAGAAACTTCGGCACCAGGAACAGCGAGATACCACGGACACCCTCCGGTGCACCATCGATACGCGCCAGCACGAGATGAATGATGTTCTCGGTGAGTTCATGGTCACCCCAGGTGATGTATACCTTGTTGCCGAATATTCGATATGCGTCGCCATCCGGTATCGCTTTCGCCTTGACGGCGGCGAGGTCGGATCCGGCCTGAGGTTCTGTCAGGTCCATTGTTGCGGCCCACTCGCCGGTCGTTATCTTTGGCAGGTAGGTTTGCTTCAGCTCGTCGCTGGCATGCGCTTTGAGCAAATGCGTTGCGTCCCTGGTCAGCATGGTCAGCAGGGAGAAGGCCATGTTTGCACTTTGCCACAATTCCGAGGTGGCGAACTCAACCGTTTCGGGCAGGCCCATACCGTCATGCTCGGGCGATCCACCAAGGGCTGGCCAGCCGTTTTCCACCAGCTGTTGATTGAGCTCTGCAAATTCTGCAGGGACCTTGACCGTGCCGTCCGTAACACTGACGCCCTGTTCGTCACCTATGCGGTTAGTGGGGGCAACGACGTCGCGCGCAAAACGACCTGCCTCATCGAGAATCGGATCGACATCGTCAATTTCGACTCCTTCATAGGCGCTGAGTTGGAGAATCTCGTCGAGTCCTGCGGCGTAGCGAAGGCAGAATTTGATATCGTCCAGCGGTGCGTTGTAGTCCGTCACGGGTATATTCTCCGGGCAATCAATTTGGTGGTTGAGGCGAACAATCCAAGGGCCGTTAGAATATCTGATATCCGTGGTTTTCGGCTATACCACAAAGAAGTGATACGGCACCCGGATACGCGACTAACACTACTGTCAGTCGCTGATCCAGACCTCGTCGATAGTGGTCGATGGAGCTATGGCGCCCTGTGAAAGCAATGAGATGTGAGCCGAAACCGAAGCGGCTAATGGCAACATGCTGTCCTGCTGCAACGGCGGTAACCGGCCCGTCGGCCGCAACGTGTATGCCCCAAACGAGGGATGACTCGACGTAAATGCTTACGGGTCGATTGTCGCTGCCCTTGAGGATGTCGAGGACGGCACCCTCAGTAAGGACGAGCGCAACTTCAATTTCGCCATCGCGCAGCGCGGCGATGATTCAGATACCCGAGTTCCTGGTGCTCCCGGTGAGCTTGCCCAGGTTCACGTCATAGACGGCACAGACAACCTCACGATCGCCTTGCTGGCTCCAGCTTTCCTTGGTCGGGTACAAGGCTGCAATGTCGAGTGACGATGTTTCATAGTCGAGGCCCACAAATGACTCGAAACGATCGAGGCATGCGTCGAATGACATCTCGCTTATCGCCTCGCTGCCCGGAAACGTCGGCTGGTCCAGGTCGAATATCGCGAAGACTTCATTGTCGTGCGGTTGTGAGCACGGCACGCCGGGAAGGTCCGATACCTCACCGGTTTCCTCGTTTACCAGGGAGCCCGTGTTGTCGAAGCAATCACCAAGCTGAATCGTAAAGGCGTCAACATTGCCTTCCGAGACAATCGCGCCCTCGCCGTCGCGGTCAGCCTGCGTCGAGACGTTGTAGGTAATCACGCCCAGGCCAATCAGGGCGTAGATAAGGAAGTTTTTCATAATGCCTCCCTGCATATGGCGTTCCGTCGCCAGAACCGCTTAGCTTGGCGGGTTGCAGGGTTTTCTCAAGGGCACGAGTCTCGCTTCTGAAGATCGCCGCGCCGCCGTGCAGCGGCGCGGCTGGCCTCGTTTAATCTGCCTGAGCGTTTTCTCGCATCCAGTTGTCCATGATGCCGACGCTGCAGCCGAACTTGCTATGGCCTTTGCCGAGGCCAAGTGCCGCAACAATCTGCTCGCAGGAGCAACCGGCCGTATCGCTGGTCGAGTAGCTCCGCCCCGGGCCCTTGCCTTTGGACGAACTGGTATCGAACTCGAAATCAGCATCGGTCAGTGCCCAGCGATTCGTACCCAGCCTGTTTGTCGGTACACCCTCGGGAATAGAGGTGGCCGGGCAGGCGTCGAGGCTGTCAAATACACCATCACCGTCCTTGTCCTTGGTCAGGAAAAGAACAAGGCCATCGTGATCGGACGATGCCAGTGGTGTTGAATCGTCCTCGATCAGATACTCGGCCGCATCGACATTACCGCGACCGTACTCGAGACCGCGCAACGACATGTCGAGTGCGGAACTCGTCAGTGCGTGATCAAGTAATTGCGCGCTGCCTCTGAAGATGAAGGAGTAGCGTTCATCCGTTTCGATCCAGGCAGAATTGTTAATGAGATTTGGTTCGACCAGGTCCGGGCCCGACAACATGTTATCTGCCGGGACGACGTCACCCACGATTTGACCCATCACGTCAACGTAACCGTCGCTAAACTCATAGGCGTTGAAGTCGCCCGTAACCACGAGGTGCGCGTCCGGGTTGTCAGTCTGGATAGCCTGCACTTTCGCAGCAATCGACTGGGCCTGCTGCAGGCGTTTCTGGCGCACCCTGTCTCCTTCGCTTGGATCGTCGATGCGGCTGAGTGAGCGATTGTGAACGACCATTACCGCAACCGGGAAGTTGGACCCCTCTTCGACGTTGCGCCCTTCGAGCAGTAGGGGTGGCCGGTCGTGCAGCGGCGCGAATTCACCGGGGAAGTCCAGCAGTTCGTCTTTTCCTAATTGCGTGACAGCGTCAACTTCAATCGTGTCGCGCACGAGAAAGCCGACGTCAATCGTGCCAACGTCGTTACCTTCTTCGAGATAAGCCGTGTAGATAACGGTCGGATCCAGTGACGCGATGATGTCCGCAAGATCCTCCAGAACCGTCAGGCTCTCAACTTCCTGGATACCCAGTACATCGGGAGAGTCGAGAACATTGACCACGTAAGCGGCGAGCTTGCTGCGGCGAACCAGGTATTCGGCGGAGTCGGCAACGAAGTCATTGCGCTCCCGGCCGACTACATCCGTGTCAATTGGATCATCGATATCGTCGAAAAGGCGCAACACGTTAAGACTGCCCACCGTGAATTCCGCACGATCGCGATCCCGCACAGGCGCGGGCAACGTTGCTGGTGAGACCGTCAACGCGGTTGGCCAGAATTCATAGCCGCCGAATTCAAAACCGAGCACGCCCACGGCACTGAAATGCGAGCCAGCGGGAATCACCTGGTTGTCCAGTCCGAGTTTGTTCGGATCGAGCTCGAAGACTTCGGGGTTGCCATCCCACACGGGCAGGCCGGACTCGCCCGGGAACTCGATTCCCGGCTCACGGAATGTCCGCGACGATGCGGCCGTAATGTGTACTTCGGCAATCGGATCGCTGCCGAACTCCTGATTGGGTCCGGTGACCGTGCCGTTTTCGATCCGGATCAGCATGCCCTCGTAGCACTCGAACTCGATGGTGCAGCTTGGATTTGCGGGATCGGGCGACGGGGTTGTCGCGTCAAAGACAACCGGGTCCGGAACCGCTCCTGAAGCAACGACAGTCACCTCGGGATTCTCAGTGAATTCGGTGAACCCGAAAAACTCGTCGATAGTGCCAAGTACGTCGACCAGGTCGCCCGCGCTGACGGTTGGGGCACCGCCCTGGAATACGAAGATACCGTCAGACGTATTCACATCACCGTCAGACCGGTCGGGTGGCGTCTGCATGAAGAAACCGTTTGGCGCCAACGCCGTCACGACGTTGTTTTGCGATAAGACGACCTTACCGTCGTAAGGGCTGGAGGATCCGTCGCCCTGGATCTGGAAAATCTCTAGTTCGAGCGGTCCTTCGGGTACGAAGCCCTCCGCGATGACGATGTTCTGGAACGCGAACGCCTCAGAACCGCCGTCGGTTCTGGCCGTTAACGTCAGGACGAGTTCCGTGCCGGTGCCGATGAGTGGGGTAGAGAATGTTGCAAGAACATTGCTCAGGATGACGCCCTGCATCGTCATCGGGTCATTCAGCGTCCTCGTTGCGCCGCCCGCAAGCGTGTAGGTGAACGAGGTGGATTCGTCTACGCCGTTTTCAAAGGCCGTCATCGAAGGACCGCCGTCTATGCTGTATGACCAGACGAAGGTATCGCTGCTTTCGAAATCTCCCATGGCGCCCATGTCGATCAGCAAGCCCAGGTCAGCGCCTCCGGAAATATTGAATGACCAACTCGCGCTAACCGGACCGCTGGTGTCGCCATTGACCGTGTCGGTAACACCAAAGAAGACGTCGAGATTGTTGTCATCGATGATGCCCAGGCTGTCCGGCGGGAATGATACGAGGCTGTCGTCAAGAACCGAAAACGGAATCGTGGCGGACACCCCACGTTGATATTTCTGGAAACCGTCTCCCGGAGACGAGAAAGCGTTCTCGAACGGGTTATCCGTGCTGTTGAGATTCTGAGAGGCGCTCTCAACCATGTCGAAAGCGAGCACGTCCAACGGCAAGCCACCTTCACGGATTACAATGTTCTGGAAAGCAAAAGCCTCGGATCCGCCATCAGTCTGCGCGGTAAGTGTCAGTGTGAGTTCTGATCCGGTTCCTGAAATAGCGGCACTGAACGTTGTAAGGATGTTCGTCAGTATCTCGTCCTGCATGGTCATCGGGTCGTTCAGCGTTCTGGTGGCCCCACCAGCCAGTGTGTAGGTGTGCGACGCGGCTTCATCAACGGCATTCTGGAATGCCGTCATTGTCGGTCCGCCATCGATGCTGTAGGTCCAGGTGAAGGTGTCGCTTCCCTCGAAGTCGCCCATGGCGCCCATGTCAATTGACAGGGCGAGGTCGGTAGCACCGGCGATATTAAAAACCCAGGTTGCCGAGACCGGGCCACTGTTGTCGCCATTCTGGGTATCGGTTACGCCGAAAAATTCGTCGAGGTTGTTGTCGTCGATGATGCCCTGGGAATCGGACGGGAAGCTCACCAGGCTATCGTCAAGAACCGAAAAAGGAATGCTTGATGAAACGCCTCGCTGGTACTTCTGGAATCCGTCTGCGGCAGATGAAAATGCGCCGTTGTAAGGGTTGGTGTAACTCAGAAGATTCTGGCTGGTGCTGCCTGTCATATCCGAGGCAACGACCTGGGCATGAGCACCATTGAAGGCGATAGTCAGAAGAAACAGTGCAGCAGAAAACGAGATGAAACGCGCGCTCATAGTGAACTCCCATTACACGACGCCCCCAGCTGCTGTCGGGGCTGTTGATTGGCTGGGAGATCGTGTTTGTTATTTATTTTTTATTGACGAAAAGTATATCTCAATGCCCGGCTGCGCGGAGTATAGGAATTCGACTTCACATAATGCGTTGCGCGTCGTGTTTCAGGCGCATGACCCGACCGCGACTGACATGAAGCAAGTCGCTGATCTTGAGAACAAGTGAGTCCTCGTACTTGTCGAGTTCGCCGTCCGCATACGCGATGCTCCAGAGCAGTTGAACAACCCTGGTCTTTTCATCGTGGCTCAGATGCTTATGCAGAAGCTGGGTGAATTCGTGGACGGAGACCAGCTCGTCTGCCTTGGCATTTGCTGCATTGATGAGTTCAGCGGCTTCCTGTGTGCCGAGGCCAAAGTGTCCTTTGATGAGCTCGAGCATGCGATCAAACTCGGTCTCATCGAAGCGAGAATCAACCAGGGCGACATCGACCATGAGAACCGCAGTGGCGAGCCGCACTGCCGCGTCGCGGGTGTCGGCCTCGATATCAGCAGCTGAAATCTGGCTTACGATTTTGTCATACAGACTTTTGAACATTTGTATCGCCCCTTATCGCGATCAGGTCATATCTCAGGAATATGATTGATCGCTGAGCTATAAGTTG
>CALDZH010000186.1 GCA_937944275.1 uncultured Woeseiaceae bacterium | reverse complement strand
GTCATCAAGCGGCCGCAGGTGGAAGACAGCCAGTCTTGACATGCGGCTGGCCAAATCGGCCAGTTCGATGCCGCACTCACGCGGCGCTGATTTTGCGGACACGACCAACTGCCCGCCAGCATCATGGAGATCATTGCAAAGGTTGAACAACGCCACCTCCCACTGCTCGTTTCCGGCGACCCGATCAAAATCGTCGAGACAAATAAGCTCTCGACTAGCAAGCCCTTCCAGAATGCCCGGACCGGAATCGGCAAGCATCGCGAGAGGCACGTAGACCGACCGGTCTCCGGCACGATCGCAAACTGCCTGCAAGAGATGCGTTTTGCCGGTTGCCCGTGACCCCCACAGCCAGCAGCCTTGCCCGGTATCGCCGGCCGACAGGCTCGACAGCGTCGACACCAGCGTCTCATTGCCGTTACTGAGAAAACTCGCGAACACTGCATGGTCCGCAAGCCTGAGAGGCAGGACCATCTGGTTCATTCGAGCTCGATATCCACCCGTGCTTCGGGGTGTTCCTTCAGGTAGCGGTTATAGGTGAAGCGCACGAGCACCGACAAGACCGCCGCAGCCGGCAGCGCCAGCAGAATGCCAAAAAAGCCGAATAGCTGGCCACCTGCAGCCACCGCAAAAATCACGATTACGGGGTGCAGACCGATACGCGTGCCAACCAGCTTGGGTGTCAATAACGATCCTTCGATGAACTGTGCGATAGAAAAGGTCGCGACAACACCGATCATTTGCCACAACGGATTGGGCTCCAGGGCCACGGTAAGGCCCGCAAGACCGATACCGAAAACGAACCCCAGGTACGGCACGAAGCTGACCAGGCCTGATACGACGCCAATGGCAATCGCAAATTTGAGACCAACGAGACTGAGACCCAGCGAGTAAATAAACGCAAGCGCGAGCATGACCAGAATCTGGCCGCGCAGGAAAGCGCTGAGGACCTCATCCGACTCCCGCGCCAACTTGAAGATGGTCTCGCGTTGACTATCCGGGACCAGCGCTCCGAGATGCGCCATTATCGTATCCCAGTCGCGAAGCATGTAGAACGTAATGATCGGGACCAGGAACAGGCTCAATACCGCAGCCGCGAGTGCTCCGCCCGACTTACTCACGGAAAGCAGGACCTTGCCACTCCAGCTGCCAAACATCTCACCGTATTTCGCCAGAAACGGCGCGAAGCCGACGTCATCACCGGCTTCAATATCCAGCCACCCGAGAATATTTGGCAGCCATACCTGCTCCACCTGTCGTGCGATTTCGGGCAGGGCATCAAACAAGGCGCCGACCTGCGTGCGGATCAACGGGCCAACAAGCAACACCAGCAATCCCAGAATAAGAAACGTGAGCAGGAAAACAGCGGCAACGGCGAGCGAACGCGGCATCTTCAGCTTCTGCATGCGGTCGGCCAAAGGGTCGCCCATGTACGCAAGCAATGCAGCCGCGACAAACGGCGTGAGCACCGGTGCCAGCAGGTAGAACAACCATCCGGTCAGAGCAATAGCGATAAGCCAGTTCAGTCTCAGGTCTGTATGCATGTCAGTCACCTGCCTTTGCCCGGCGCGACCAGGACCATACGTAGTCGACGCCGCTGATGACGACTGTAACGAGTATGGACGCGCCGAGAATCGTTATTGTTATCTTGTCCGGCCAGTTAAACCCGGCGCGACTCAAAACGAAAAGCACGAACAGCATTTGCAAGGCTGTGTTGAGTTTGCTGATGCGTGTTGGCTCACCCGGAACCGGCTTGACGAAGAAATTGTAAACCATAGCGCCCGCAACAATAACAACGTCCCGCAGAATGACGATGGCCGCCAGCCACACGGGGATATGGCCGGTCCAGGCCAGCGTAATGAACATGCCGGTGATCAGCAATTTGTCCGCGGTCGGATCAAGCAAGCCGCCGAGTCGACTACTCCAGTTGAAGCGCACGGCGAGATAGCCATCCAGCCCGTCGGAAAATCCCGCAAGCCAGAAAATCGCAAGCGCCCATCCAAACTGGCCATCGATCATGAGCAACAGGATAGGAGGTATCAGCGCTATGCGCATCAACGAAATCGCGTTGGGTAACCAGCTTAGTGACATTGCCGTCGAACTCAGGGGCTGTAATAAAACTCGAGTGTGGCAGCGGACTGTGTGGAGTCAATGCCTTCCTGCTCCAGCAGGCCATTGAAACGCAACGCACGTCCCAGCCGGTCCGCTCCGCCGCGCACATCGACTCTATAGCTCACCCGATCGCCGCTGACTTCAGTGACGGCGAAATGCTCGATGAGCGAGACACCCCTGAGCATCTGCTGGACGCTTCCGTATGCCTCCACTGAAACAATGCCGGACACGTTAAGCGCAATGGACTCGACCGGAACGTCTCCGCCGACGGCAAACTCGGCTGCCAGTAGATCGGCAATCTGGCCGACAACCGCTTCGGGCGGACCGCTCAGTGCCCTCTCCGCACCGCCGAAATAGTACGTCCAGCGGCTGGTCTGGCCCGATGACGGACGAATTCTTCCGATCAGGATCGAGTTGGCGCCGTAGCGCTCCGATGCAGCGAGGATCATCTCGTCAAAGCCGCCCCAGATATCCGCGAAGGTAACGCTTTGCAGGTCGGTTGTGTCGAGTAACGGGAACACCAGGGGCAAGCCACGTCGCTCGGCAATCTCCAACACCCGCTCGCGCAGAAGGCGATTGCGGTCAATCGACCGTGACTGCTGCTGGGTATGATCGGGGTCATCAGCCGCAATGATCTCCCTTACTCCCTGGCCCCAGTCGACCGCCAGCCACGCCAGCGTCAATGGCCGTTCGGATCCCCAGAACGTCTGTCCGGCGCCACGCAGTGTCCGCTCGATGGCCTGACCGTCAAAGGACACCCACAGCGTATCTTCAGTACCCGGCCGAAATTGCGTTACATAGGACGCGGGATTTGGAAACAGTTCGGCGACTGCCTCCGGATTGCTTGCAATTTCGGATCCTGAAACGCGCAGCAAGATTTCCTGCAAGGCTGCTTCGTAGGCATCGCCCCGAGGATCACTCGCCTCCTGGTCGTAAGGTACTTCGGCCGTATACAGCGTCGCCACCTCCACAGCGGCAGCGGGCAACCACAACACCAGCGACGCCAGCGTCATAAGAACAGCTTGCCGGCGTTTGCCGGCGAAAAACGATCTACAAGATTTCACAAGGGTGGTTTCCCCGGTTGGCCCTAAGCACTATTATATCGCCCTCCCGGAGTATGCCACCCCAAAATGAGCAAAAAACCACTAACGTACAAAGACGCCGGCGTCGACATAGATGCAGGAAACGAACTTGTAGAGCGGATCAAGCCGCTGGTCAAGCGCACCCGACGCCCGGAAGTTATAGCCGGCATCGGTGGCTTCGGCGGGTTGTTTGCGCTGCCGCCCGGCCGTTACAAGGAACCGGTGCTGGTTTCTGGCACCGATGGCGTGGGAACGAAGCTCATGCTCGCCCAGCACCTCGGCGTGCACGACACGATCGGCATCGATCTCGTCGCAATGTGTGTCAACGACGTACTCGTGCAAGGCGCGGAGCCCTTGTTCTTCCTCGACTATTTTGCCTGCGGCAAGCTCGACAACGACGTGGCGAGCGACGTGATTGCCGGCATTGCCGAAGGCTGCCTGCAGGCCGGGGCCGCTTTAATCGGTGGCGAGACTGCCGAAATGCCGGACATGTATGCGCCGGGAGAGTATGACCTTGCCGGCTTTACGGTCGGCGCCGTCGAACGCGCAGAAATGATCGACGGCAGCGCGATCTCAGAAGGTGGCGCGATCATCGGCATCGCCTCAAGCGGCCCACATTCCAATGGCTACTCACTGATCCGCAAGGTTCTGGATCGAGCCGGTAATGCGCAGATCGAGGGTGCTTCCGCGGCTCAACGCCTGCTCGCGCCAACGCGCATATACGTGAAGCCGATTCTCGCGGTGATGAAAGAGGTATCGGTAAAAGGCCTCGCCCATATCACCGGTGGCGGCATTACCGAGAATATTCCGCGCGTCCTGCCAGAGAATCTCGATGCTGAAATCGATACGGCTTCCTGGCAACAGGGACCGGTATTCGACTACCTGCAGGAACATGGAAATATCGAGATAAGCGAGATGCGGCGCACGTTTAACTGTGGTGTCGGCATGGTGGTTGTCGTCAATGACGAAGACGCCGCCAAAACCATCGACCTGTTAGCGAGGAATGGCGAAACGGCCTGGCAGATTGGCCGCATCGTTGCCGGCAAACAGGAAGTGGCTTACGTCTGATGTCCTGTCGAGCCGCGATCCTGATCTCCGGATCGGGCACTAACCTGCAGGCGTTCATCGACGCCGTCGCCGCAGGTAATCTGGAACTGGACCTATGCGTCGTCTTCAGCAACAACCCAAATGCCTTCGGCCTGCAACGCGCTGAGAAAGCAGGAATCCCCACCGCCTGCATTGAACACGGCGACTTTTTGGATCGTGAATCCTTCGATCGTGCCGTCATCGAGGAACTAGATCGCTGGAATCCCGAGTTGCTCATACTCGCGGGTTTCATGCGCATACTGAGCCCGACTTTCGTCAAGCACTATGAAGGCAAGGTGCTGAACATCCACCCTGCGCTGCTGCCGAAATACCCGGGGCTGAACACTCACCAGCGAGTTCTCGACGCGGGTGACAAGTGGCACGGCAGTACCGTGCATTTCGTGACCGAGGAACTCGACGGCGGACCGCGCATTCTCGCCGGGCGCTTGCGCGTCGACCCAAACGAGACTGCCGAAGAGCTGCTGCACCGCGTGCAGACGATAGAACACCAGGTTTACCCGGAAGCGGCCGGCCTCGTTGGTTCCGGTCGTGTGGCCTTCCACGACGGCCAGGCGTGGATAGATGGCAAGCTTGCCGACGAACCCATCGTTCGCACATTTCCCTGAGAGCAGCCATTACCTGGAATACGCCTGAAGAATTAGACTTATTCTCATTTAATAACAAGGACTTAGAGAAAAGCGGATATGGGGGCGCGGCGCCCCTCTTTCAATTCCGAGAAGTGCCTATTTCAATAGGGATGAAATAGGTCTACTACGAAACTCGCAGCGCGCTGTCTCAACTCAGCCGCGTTGCGAGGAGCTAGCATGAAGACGACAATCTTTCGCTTTGTGGTATCCAGCATCTTGGTGCTCGGCTTGGCGATACCGGGCGCTGCATTCGCAGGAGGTGCTGGCAAAGGGTGCCAGTTGCAAGGGACGTGGTTTGGCGTCAACGATCTCGAGGACAAGGAGCTCTCAGGATGGGTCGCAACCGTGACGGGTAAATCAGCGGATCACGGCATCAATGTGTTCGAATTCCCGACCTTCGACCTGACATTCGAAGGGACCTATCCGGTGGCGGACGCTTCCGCCAACCGTGGCGTCTGGAAACGAATCAGCGGCAATACGTTCGAGTATTCGTTCATGGCGATCGTGGTAGACGCGCAGCGTGCGCCAGTTTACTACTTGCGGGTGAGCGGGCAATCGACACTCTCGGCAGACTGCATGTCTGAGACAATTACTGCTGTTTTGGAGTTCTATTTTCCAGGAATGAGTCCATTTGAGGGTCCGCCGGCCGCATCAGTACCGCTCGATCCTCACTACGGCTACAGGTTCACACTCGACTAAGTAGCGCGGAAACGTCAGGCACAACCCAAAACGGTGCCAGCACAAAACCAAATATTGAGCCCCGGCAATCCGGCGGGGCTTTTTTTTGCTAACGCAAATTACGCCTTAGGCAACGTAACGCCGGTCTGCCCCTGGTACTTGCCCCCGCGATCCTTGTAGGAGGTTTCGCAGGCCTCGTCGGATTCGAGAAAGAGCATCTGGGCCACGCCCTCGTTGGCGTAGATTTTGGCCGGCAGTGGCGTCGTATTCGAGAATTCGAGCGTGACATGACCTTCCCACTCGGGTTCGAGCGGCGTCACATTCACAATGATGCCACAGCGCGCGTAGGTGGATTTGCCGAGACAGATCGTCAATACGGTACGCGGAATACGGAAGAACTCGACCGTGCGCGCAAGCGCAAATGAATTCGGCGGAATCACGCACACGTCGCTCTTCACGTCCACGAAACTCGTCTGGTCAAAGCTCTTGGGGTCAACAATCGCCGAGTTGATGTTCGTGAAGATCTTGAATTCATCAGAGCAGCGCACGTCGTAGCCATAACTCGAGGTTCCATAGCTCACGATCCTGCCCTGCTCGTTCTCCCGCACCTGGCCGGGCTCGAACGGTTCAATCATTCCGTGCGATTCAGCCATGCGGCGAATCCAGCGATCCGACTTGATGCTCATTTCGCTTCCTCGACGGCAATGCTCCCGAATTTCGCGCTGTGGTCCACACGTTCCGCCGCTTGTGCAGCACCGATGTTCCAGGCCGCCTCGCGATAGGCTTGCGCGATCGGCGAATCGGGTTCCGCAACGACGGTCGGCTTGCCGGAATCGGTTTGCTCCCTGATCTTCGCGTCGAGCGGCAATTGCCCAAGCAGCAGAACGTCGAAGTCCTCGGCGATCTTGTAGGCGCCGCCGACGCCGAATATCGCATCCTGGTGACCGCAATTCGAACAGATATGCGTCGCCATGTTCTCAATGACGCCAAATACGGGTATCGAGACCTTCCGGAACATCGCCAGACCCTTGCGGGCATCGAGTGTCGCGATGTCCTGGGGCGTGGTCACGATGACAGAGCCGGATACCGGGATCTGCTGCGCAAGCGTCAGCTGAATATCTCCGGTGCCCGGCGGCATGTCGACGATCAGGTAGTCCAGGCCTTCCCAGTTCGTCTGGGTGGCAAGTTGGTTCAGCGCCGAAGTAACCATCGGGCCACGCCAAACCATTGGTTGGTCGGCTTCGATCAGCGCCCCCATCGACATAATCTGCAGACCGTGGGCGCGCAGCGGCAGCATCGTCTTGCCATCCCTGGTATCCGGCACTTTGCCCGCAACGCCCAGCATATGCGGCTGACTCGGACCGTAAATGTCGGCATCAAGCACGCCCACAGTGGCACCCTCTGCCGACAACGCGAGCGCGATGTTCGCCGCAACGGTCGATTTACCGACGCCACCCTTGCCCGAGGCCACGGCAATCAGGTTTTTGACGCCAGGAATTGGCTGAAGATTACGCTGCACGCCGTGTCGTGCTATTCGGGTCGTCAGCGTGATTTTGCCCGGCTCGAGTCCGATTGTTTCACGTATACCATCGCTGATATCGGCCAGAATCGAGGCATGCGCTCTTTTGCATGGAAACCCCAGCGCCACGGTTGCATCGACTATTCCGTCGACAATCTTGAGGTCACGTACCTTGGCAACCTCGCCCAGAGGGCGTCTGACTACCGATAATTCAATGGAATTTAAGGGCTTGGCTTGATCTGAATCTGTTGACACCGTCACACTTCGCACGCTCGTATTAGGTAAAATTTGCATAGGAATCGCCGGTTAGCACCGGCGAAATGGGTGCACATTGTAATGCGCTGAATCAGCTGAAAGCCAGTATTCACGGGCAATGTGCGTAATTCATTGTGGCATAATGCCGCGACGTTACGTTTGGGCAAGAGCGAATAGACGTTTGGCGTATACAACGAAATCAATGACAAATGCGGTCAGCGCAGGGATGCGGGCGTGAATTTTCTTGCGTCTTTTCGCTCCGATCAGGTGCTGTCACAGCTTATTGCTGAACAGGACCCGACCTCTTCGGCCGCGCAAAAACTCGTTGAGAAATTGAAAAAGTCAGGCAACAAGGCCGTGCCGAAGATCATTGATGCGCTGGCTCTGTCAGACAAGACCCACACCATGGTCCTCGTCGATATTCTCGGCGCCATGGTCAACGACAAGAATCTCGACATGTATCGCGAGGGACTTGCGGACGGCAACGAGCGCGTTGTTTCCGGCACCGCATGGGCACTGTCGAGCAGTACGGATTACAACCCCAATAGCCTGCTTGAGTTCTTTGACGACGACGAGGTTTCGAAAGCCGCGCTAATTGAGGTCCTGCGTGTTCATAAGGAAGACCTGTCGGTACACGAACTCTTGCAGCGTGCCTACGACTGTGAGCCCAAGGAAAAAGCCGCGATCTTCAAGATCATCGAAGAAACCATTCAACCGAATATGATCCCTGATCTGATCGCGCGCATGGGCGGCAAGGATCCGGCCATCAAGATTCACCTGATGAACCTCCTGACCAAGTTCGACAAGCCCGAAATCGACCATGCCCTCGAAATGCAGCTCACGGATCCGAACAAGATGGTGCGCAGCGCGGCCCTGGGTTCGATGAGCGCGCGTGGCACCAACATCAACGTAGAGAAAGTGGCTCTTGCCTTGACAGACGTAGACCTCGACGTACAGGGAAAAGCCGTCGAAGTACTGGTCCGCGCCGACCACCCCGACACGGTGAAATTTCTTGTAACAGCCCTCAAAGACGAATCGGAATATGCGCGCCGAGCTGCTGTTGAAGTCCTCAATGAACTGGGCGACGAAAATTCGGTGAAAGACCTGCTCGCAGCTATCCGTGACGATGACTGGTGGGTACGATCCCGTGCCGGTGATGCGCTCGCGGAAATCGGCGGACCCAAGGTTGTCGATGCGGTCGTCAAGTTAATCAGTGCAGAAGACGACGAGCTCCGCCGCACGGCCATCGAGATTCTCAATGCCACCAAGAGCGACCGGGCAGAAGATCATTTGATCAAGGCCACCGATGATTCGGACTGGTGGGTGCGCGAACGCGCCATTGATGCATTGTCAAAAATGGGCAGTACCAAAGCGCTTCCCAAACTCGAGTCAATGCTGGGCCAGAACCGGAAAACCGATACGGTCATCGTTCGCGCGTTAGGAAAACTCGGCAACCACAACCATATTTCCAAAATCCTGCCGCTGCTGAAACGCTCTGATCGTGAAATCCAGATCGAGGCCATCAAGGCGATAGCACAACTTGTAATCGATTCACAGGCCGAAACCATTCGCAACCTGCTTAAGAGGATCAAGCAGTCTGAAGATGCAATGGTCATAAACGCGGCTGACAAGGCACTCAAGGTCATCGACGCGAAATTCTCGGAGACAGTCATGGAACAGAACGTCCGTGCAGAGAAAATCGCCGAGAATACCAAGACGATGTTCGTCGATAACGAAGATCTCGACAAACTTCTGCAGGCTGCAAAAGAAGAAAGCGCGGTGGCGATGCTCGACGGCGATGGAGATATCCTGTCGGCCGATGCAGCCACTGCGCCGGCAGTTCTGGATATTTCCAAACTGAATCCGGGCGACATCGTTGACGGCCGTTACAAGTACATCGAAAAAATCGGCAAAGGCGCTTTTGGAACGGTGCTGCTCATGGAGGACGAGGTTGTCGATGAGCAACTTATTCTCAAGTTCCTGAATCCTAATGTCTCGTCAGACGAAGAGATGATGAAACGTTTCGTCCACGAGCTACGTTATTCACGCAAAATCACGCACCGCAACGTTATTCGCATCTACGACTTCCTGCACCTGCAGGGCGCCTATGCTATTTCGATGGAATACTTCCCTTCGCACACCCTGTCGGGCGAGATCCCCGACAACAAACCGATGGACCTCAAAAAAGCGCTGAGTTACTCGCGGGATATGGCTACCGGCATGACCGTGGCGCACCAGGCCGGGGTCATCCACCGCGACCTCAAGCCGGCCAACATACTTGTGAATAATGATGGGTTGCTGAAAATTGTGGACTTCGGCGTCGCCGCCGCGGCAAGCAGTGGAGACACGCAACTGACGAAGACCGGCTACGTAATCGGTTCGCCCAAGTACATGGCTCCTGAACAGATTCTCGGCAAAAAGGTCGACCAGACGGCGGACGTATACAGTATTGGCGTCATAATGTACGAAATGGCAACGGGTGTGCCGCCCTATAGCCGTGGTGACCATATGTCGGTCATGTACCAGCACGTGCAGGGTAAGGCCAAGGGCTGCCAGGAGATAAACCCTGACCTGCCTGACGATTTGGCCGCAATAATCATCAAGGCAATGTCTGTCGATAAGTCGAAGCGCTATCAGTCGATGGAAGAGCTTACAGACGCGCTCGATGCAGTTACACTCTAAGGCCAGATATGGCACGCATTGACGCATTCCTGAAATTGGGGCTCGCACAGGGCTGTTCGGACGTCCACCTCGCGGTGGGTGTGCCGCCCATGCTGCGTATGAACGGCGACCTGATGCCGATCAAATTCCGCGAACTTTCCGAAAATGAGCTAGAGACCTACCTGCTCGAGATACTTACGAACAAGCAGAAGGATCGCCTTAATAAAGGGCACGACCTCGATTTTTCCTACGTCGGCGAAGATAGCGGCCGCTTTCGTGTCAACGTATTTCGCAAGGTGACGGGGATCGGCGCGGTGTTCCGTAACATCCCTGGTGACATACCGACGCTCGAACAGTTGCAGGTGCCGCCGATCCTGAAAAAATTCTGTGACTACCATCAGGGCATGGTGCTGGTGACGGGAAGCACCGGCACCGGTAAGTCGACCACGCTCGCGGCTATGATCGACTACATTAACGAGTCGCGGAATCTGAATATCATCAGTCTCGAAGACCCGATTGAGTTTGTGCATCCGAGCAAGCAGAGCCAGGTCATTCAACGTGAGGTGGGAACGCACGTCGAAAGCTTTGCCCATGGCGTGCGTTCCGCGATGCGTGAGGACCCGGACGTCATACTCGTCGGTGAGTTGCGCGATGCGGAGACCATTTCGATGGCAATGACCGCCGCCGAAACAGGCCACCTCGTTCTCGGGACACTCCACACCACGGGCGCCGTAAAGAGCATTGACCGAATCATCGATGCGCTGCCCGGCGAATTGCGGGAGCAAACGAAGGGATTTCTCGCCATGAGTTTGAAAGCCGTGGTGACACAGGTACTCGTCAAGACGCCTGACGGCCGCGGCCGTCGAGCAATCCTTGAGATCCTCGTCAGTAACCGTGCGATCGCCAAGCTGATTACGTCGGACCAGACCCACCAGATTCCATCGCAGCTGCAGACCGGTAAGGATCTCGGAATGCAGATGATGGACCAGGCGCTGCTCGACGCGATTATCGCAAAAGAGATTGATCCGGATGATGCAATTCGATTCGCAACCGAGAAGAAGAAGTTCAAGCGCTATGTGACCGACACGGGCGTTGTTCCGAAGATCGAGGTCTCGGACCAGGTGAAGGACTGATCACATGAATCACATTGATCAATACCTGGCCGCTGCCCTGAAGCAAAAAGCGTCCGATTTGCATTTTGTTTCAGGAGGCCCTGTTCGCGCACGGATCCACGGCGGACTGCGTGTCATTGACCAGGAACATCTGTCGGTGGAGACGGTGCAACAAGCTGTCTTCGAGATTATGGACGGAACAGCTCAACGTTTTTTTGAGGATCATGACGCTGCCGACTTCGCGTACGAAATTCCGGGTGTTTCGCGTTTTCGAGTCAACGCGTTCAGACATCTGAATGGTATCGGCGCGATATTCCGTACGATCCCTTCCAGGGCGAGCACGCTCGAAGAACTCAACATGCCCGAGGTTATTCACGATCTTTGCCGTTACACGCAGGGCATGATCCTGGTTACCGGGAAAACGGGTTCCGGCAAGTCGACGACGCTCGCCGCCATGATCGACTCGATGAACAAGCGAATGAAAGGCCACATCCTGACGATTGAGGATCCGATCGAGTTCGTGCACGAGGCACACGGCTGCCTGATCAGCCAGCGCGAAGTTGGTGTCCACAGCCCGAGTTTTGCCGAAGCGCTGCATTCCGCGTTGCGCGAAGACCCCGACGTTATCCTCGTCGGCGAAATGCGCGACCTCGAGACAATCAGCATCGCCGTTACCGCGGCTGAGATGGGTATTCTCGTCATGGGTACGCTGCATACCAACGGTTCTGCTGCCACCGTCGATCGCATTATCAACTCGTTTCCGGCCGACAAACAGGGACACATTCGTACGATGATTTCCACATCGTTACGTGGTGTTATCTCCCAGCAACTGTTACCAACGATTCACCAACCCGGGCGTGCTGCTGCACTCGAAATCATGATTAATACGCCAGCCGTTTCCAATCTGATTCGCCAGGGCAAGATCGATCAGCTGGCGACCGCCATCCAGAGTGGTGGCAATGTCGGCATGCGGCCGATGGACAAGGCGCTGATGGAGCTGGTCGAGAAAGGCTGGGTTTCAGGCAAGGAGGCCTACCTGCAGGCCAATAACAAGCAGACGTTCGAACAAGTAAAAGATATGGATTAGCAGGAGGGCCTTTGAGCCCGAATGCTGGCATAATCCCGCTCCATGTCCGATTCACCGCGAAAAATTCTCGTTACGAGCGCCCTGCCGTACGCCAATGGCTCGCCGCACATGGGCCATCTCGTCGAGTACATCCAGACCGATATCTGGGTCCGATTCCAGAAACTCCGCGGCCATGACTGCATTTATGTCTGTGCATCCGATGCTCACGGTACTCCGATCATGCTCAAGGCGCGTGAACTCGGCATCACACCTGAAGAACTGACTGAAGGTTTCTCCAGGGAATTCGTTAACGATTTCGCGGACTTTGGTATCGAGTTCGACAACTATCACACGACGCACTCGCCTGAGAACGAGGAAATCGTCGGCCGCATGTACAAGGCACTTCGGGACAGTGGAGACATCTACACGCGTACGATCGAGCAGTCCTACGATGAAAAAGAAGGCATGTTCCTGCCGGACCGATTCGTCAAAGGCACCTGTCCCCGTTGCAAAAGCGAGGATCAGTACGGCGATGCCTGCGAAGTATGCGGCGCCACCTATGCACCAGAGGACCTGATCGATCCGGTCTCGGTACTTTCGGGAACGACTCCGATCAAGCGTGAGTCGGAACACTATTTTTTCCGGCTCAGCGAGTACGAAGATAAACTGCGCGAATGGATGAAAGTCGCGGCACTCGACAAGAACGTCATCGCCAAGCTCGACGAGTGGTTTGACGCGGGACTTCAGGACTGGGACATCTCGCGTGATGCGCCCTACTTTGGCTTTCGTATTCCCGGCACTGAGGACAAGTATTTCTATGTCTGGCTCGATGCCCCGGTCGGCTACATGGCGAGTTTCAAGCACCTTTGTGACCGCACAGACGGACTTGAATTCGACGCGTACTGGAATGCCGACAGCGATGCCGAGGTGTATCACTTCATCGGCAAGGACATCATGTACTTCCACACCTTGTTCTGGCCGGCCGTACTCAAGGGCGCGGGCTTTCGCGCGCCTACCAGCGTCTACGCGCATGGCTTCCTGACGGTCAACGGCCAAAAGATGTCGAAGTCGCGCGGCACATTCATCAAGGCGCGCACCTATCTCGATAACCTGAACCCCGAGTTCCTGCGTTATTACTATGCAGCAAAGCTCGGCCCCACGATCGAGGACATCGATCTGAATCTCGACGACTTCACCGCGCGTGTGAACTCCGATCTCGTCGGCAAGTTGATCAACATAGCGAGCCGCTGCGCCGGTTTCATCAATAAGCGTTTTGACGGGCAGCTGTCTGACAAGCTTGCGGACGAGGGCTTGTTTGCCGAGTTTGCCGATGCCTCCGAGACAATCGCGGCACACTACGAGAACCGCGAGTATTCGAAAGCCATGCGGCTGATCATGGCGCTGGCCGACAAGGCGAACCGGTATATCGACGAACGCAAACCGTGGGTCATGGTCAAGGACGAGAACCGATTGCCTGAGGTGCAACTTGTCTGCACTCAGGGCATTAACATGTTTCGCAGCCTTATGATCTACCTGTCGCCCGTCATCCCGGTTGTAGCCAATGACGCGCGAGCATTTCTGAATGAAGATGACTGGCAGTGGCAGGACGCGAGTTCGCCGCTACTAGACAAAAATCTTCCCAAGTTCAAACCTCTTCTCACGCGTGTAGATGCCGACCAGGTGCAGCGCATCGTAGAGCAATCAAAAGAGAGTACGCCCGTGGCCGAAGCCGAAACAGAAGACGAATTCATCAGCATCGACGACTTCATGAAGGTCGACCTTCGCATTGCGCGCATTGCGCATGCCGAGCCGGTTGAAGGCGCCGACAAACTTCTTGCCCTGTCTCTGGATTTGGGTGACCAGCAACGTAACGTGTTCGCCGGTATCAAGTCTGCGTACGATCCGGCGGCGCTTGTCGGCCGCCACGTGATCGTTGTGGCAAATCTCGCGCCGCGCAAGATGCGCTTTGGTGTTTCCGAGGGCATGGTGCTTGCCGCCGGTCCTGGTGGTGAGGATATATTCCTGCTGTCGCCCGACGAAGGCGCAAAGCCGGGCATGCGCGTCAAGTAATCCGTAAACTAGCGGGATGGCAGAGCTTTTCGTCATTCTGGTAAGCACGGTACTGGTTAATAACTTCGTACTGGTCCGGTTTCTCGGCCTGTGCCCGTTTCTGGGCGTTTCACGCAATCTCGAAGCAGCCACAGGCATGTGTATGGCGACCGCGTTCGTGCTGACGCTGTCGTCTGCAACGGCTTATCTTCTGCATGCATACGTGCTGGTACCGCTTGATCTGGAGTATCTGCGTACGATCACATTTATCCTGGCAATCGCGGCCAGCGTGCAATTGACCGAGATCATGGTGCGCCGCATGAGCCCGATGCTCCACCAGGTACTAGGCATTTACATTCCCCTGATTGCGACAAATTGCGCCGTGCTCGGCGTTGCGTTGCTCAACGTGCAGCAGTCCAAGGGATTTGTCCAATCCGTATTTTACGGCTTTGGTGCCTCGGTCGGCTTTGCGCTGGTGCTGGTGATGTTTGCAGCAATCCGCGAACGCCTCGAAGCAGCCGACATCCCGGTTCCATTTCGCGGTACCGCCATTGCTCTCATGACCGCCGGCATCATGTCGTTGGCATTCATGGGGTTTTCAGGCATGGCAAGGCCCTGACCGGATCGCATGCTGCTCGCTGTTCTCACTATCGCCACTATTGCGCTTATTGCCGGTATCGGCCTCGGTTATGCGTACCAACGACTCCCGGCAAACGACGGTGATCTCGTCGAGCAAATCAATGAACTGCTGCCACAGACTCAATGTGCTCAGTGCGGCTACCGCGGCTGCAGACCTTACGCGGCGGCCGTGGCCGACGGCTCTGCCGCAATCAATCTATGCCCGCCCGGCGGTGACGAAACAATTCGCCGGCTGGCCCGCTTGCTTGGCAGGGATATTATCCCGCTTGCGGAGACCGTCGTTCCCGCCATTGCGGTCATCGACGAGGCGGCCTGCATAGGCTGCTTTCATTGCCGTAACGCCTGTCCGGTCGACGCGATCGTTGGCGCACCGCAACTCATGCACACGATTATTGCCAGCGAATGTACCGGCTGTGAACTATGCGTCGCCCCCTGCCCCGTTGACTGCATCACGATGAGGCCGCTGTCGTGACAGCTCCAACTTACGATCTTGGCAAGCTTCACGGTGGCCTGCGCCTGACGGCACACAAGCGCGAGTCAACCGCCGAACTGATCAAGGATGTTCCCCTTCCGTCAAGGCTCGTGCTGCCGATAGAACAACATGTGGGCGGACCGACGCGGCCGGTTGTGCGCGTGGGGGACCACGTGCTCAAGGGACAGATCATCGCAGAGCCGGAACGCGAGCTCGGCGCACCGGTGCATGCATCGTCGTCGGGCACCGTTGTTGCCATTGACCAGTGGCCCGTATCGCGCCGCTTCGGCGAGAAAGCTCCATGCATCGTGATCGAATGTGATGGCAAAGATAAGGCAAGCTCTGAAATCGCGATTGACGATTACAGCAAGCTTGAACCTGATGAATTGCTGTTGCGCATTCTGGATGGTGGCATCGTCGGACTCGGGGGCGCTGTCTTTCCCACGGCGCAGAAACTCATGCAGGCACGCACCTGTAAAATAGACTACCTGATCTTGAATGGTGTCGAGTGCGAACCGTATATAAGTTGTGACGACGTCCTGATGAGGGAATGTGCAGCGGAGGTCCTGAGCGGTGCACAGATACTCATGCATGCACTGCAGGTCAATGTCTGCCTGATCGCTGTCGAGAGCGACAAGCCAGAAGCGATCCTTCGCCTCGGGCAAGCTCTGGCCGATCTAGGTGATCAGCGTATCGTCCTCAAACAGCTGCCAAGCGTCTATCCCTCGGGCGGTGAAGACCAGCTCGTGCAACTTGTCACGGATCGCGAAGTACCGAGTCGCGGATTGCCAACGGATGTGGGCTGCGTGGTCCAGAACGTCGGCACGGCGGCCGCCGTCCACGACTGGATAGTGAATAACCAACCACTGATTTCGCGTATAACAACCGTCACCGGCGATGGCGTCGATGCGCCTGCCAATATGCGTGCTCGAATCGGTACCCCTGTTGCGGATGTCATCTCTTTCGCCGGCGGTTATACCGATCAAGCCAGGCACCTGATCATAGGTGGTCCGATGACCGGCAAGTCCGTTACTACGGACGAAATTCCTTTGGTAAAAGCGAGTAACTGTGTTCTCGTGGTTTCAGATGCGCCCAGTCCGGGCGATGAATTGCCCTGTATTCGTTGCGGCGACTGTGCCTCTGTATGTCCGGTGCGACTGTTGCCGCAGCAACTGCTCTGGTATGCCCGTGCCGATGATGAGAAGAAACTTCGTGACTTCTGCCTGACCGATTGTATTGAGTGTGGTTGCTGCGACCTCGTTTGCCCCAGCCATATCCCGCTAACAGCTAATTTTCGCAAGGCCAAGATCCGCATCCAGGAAGTGGCCGATGAGAAGGCACGTGCCGATCGAGCCAAACGGCGCTTTGAGGCACGTACCAGGCGCCTCGAGCGCGAACATCAGGAACGCGCTGCGGAACTGGCACGGCAAAAATCGTCAGCAAAGGCCGCGGGACCCGCTGCAATAGCGGAAATTCTGAAGCGCAGGCAGAAAAAGGACGAATTCGAATGAGGTTCGAGCGTCGCGAATTACCCTACTGGTCGGCGCCGACCAGCGTTGCATCGCTGATGTTACAGGTGCTGGCTGCACTCGTCCCGGCGGCGTTCGCGCACGTGTGGTTTTTCGGGCCCGGCTTTATTTTTAATCTGCTTGTTGCGAGCATTTTTGCTGTTGCCGGTGAGGGCCTGATGATGTGGCTACGTGGCCGCTCTCCCGCGGCAGCCCTTTCCGACTATAGCGCCCTGGTGACTGCCGCCCTGCTCGCATTCGCAATTCCTTCGCTGACACCGTGGTGGGTAACGGCAACCGGCGCTTTGTTTGGCGTGATCGTCGCAAAGCATTTGTATGGCGGCCTTGGCTTTAATATTTTTAATCCGGCCATGGCCGGCTATGTCGTTATTCTCGTAACATTTCCGGCGGACCTGAACCTCTGGGTTGCGCCGCGCATGGGCGACATCGATTATCAACAGTTGACGCTTATCCAGACCCTGGTTTTTACCTTGACCGGCAACCTGCCCGAAGGTCTCAGCTTCGATGCGATCAGCCGGGCAACGCCCCTCGACGTGATGAAGACAGGCCTGAACCGTCTCGCTACCGTGGCGGAGATTCGCACAAACCCCGGCATGGGTGATTTTGGAGGCCGCGGCTGGGAGTGGATCGGCAACTTCCTGGCAATCGGCGGATTCTGGCTGATGATCAGGAAGGTCATTCGCTGGCAGATCCCACTCGGTGTCGGTCTCGGACTCCTTGTGCCTGCATCGATCATGTACCTCGTTGGTCCGGGTACGAACCCAAGTCCCGGTTTTCATCTTTTTGCAGGGGCAACGATCCTGTGCGCATTTTTTATTGCAACGGATCCCGTATCAGCCGCCACGAGTACGCGCGGCCGATTCGTCTACGGACTTGGGATTGGTTTTCTGACCTGGTGTATTCGTTGTTGGGGCAGTTATGCCGATGGGGTCGCGTTCGCTGTACTCATCATGAATATGGCTGTGCCGGCAATAGACTACCTGACGCGCCCGCGAGTTGTCGGGCACAGCAAGGGAGACGGAGCCGATGGCTGATATGCCGGTACTAAGGGGAGGCATAACGCTGGCGGCCATTGCGGCGATTTGCACAGCGCTTGTGGCGGTTACCTTCGAATTGACCGACGACCGCATCGAAAAGAATGCGCAGGCATGGTTGGAACAAAGTCTGCTGCCAGTCCTTGCCGGTGTTTCGTTTGACAGCGGCATCGGTGAAAACAGGCTTGCGATCGCAGCACCCCACGAGCTCCCTGGCAACGACGATGCCATGATCTATCGCGTCTATGCCGGCGACTCGCCTGCGGCGGCGCTGTTTGTTGTCAGCGCGAGAGACGGCTATTCCGGACCGATTCGCCTGCTCGTCGGTCTCGATACAAGCGGAATCGTGACGGGCCTGAGCGTTCTGGAGCATCGAGAAACACCCGGGCTGGGTGACGGCATTGAATCGCGCAACTGGCAGGAGCAGTTCGTCGGCAAATCGCTTGAAAACCCGGCAGGCAACAGATGGAATATCAGGGGAGATGGCGGTGAATTCGATGCGCTGACCGGTGCCTCGGTGACGCCGCGTGCCGTTGTTAAAGCTGTCCGGGAAACACTTGAATACTACGCCGCCAATCGCGGCATCATATTCGCGACGGCGAACGCTCCGGAAAAGGCGACGAAATGACGGCACTGACACTGATGGACCGCTTCAGGAACGGACTCTGGTACGAAAACCCCGGACTCGTGCAGTTGCTCGGTCTGTGCCCACTGCTGGCCGTGACGTCGACCTTCGTCAACGGTCTCGGTCTCGGGATCGCGACACTTTTTGTACTGGTCATATCAAACGGACTGGTATCGGCGACTCGTCAGTGGATCCGCCAGGAAATCCGCATCCCTATCTACGTTCTCATTATTGCGAGCCTTGTCACCTGCACCGAGTTAATATTCAAAGCCTGGTTTCCTGCCCTCGATCGTTCGCTTGGTATTTTTATTCCACTGATCGTGACCAATTGCGCCATTGTTGCGAGGGCCGAAATATTCGCATCACGCAACCCGGTCGGCCTCAGCATTGTCGACGGGCTGGTCATGGGAAGCGGATTTGCCCTGCTATTGATGGCAATCGGGGCATTTCGCGAACTTGTTGCGATGGGCTGGCTACTCGCAGTCCTGCCACCTGGCGCATTCTTTAGTCTTGCACTGGCCATCGCGGCGAAGAACTGGATTGACCAGCGGAAACATCATGAATAAGGACAAACGAACGGCCATCTACAGCACACTTCGCGAGCGCATGCCCTCGCCGACCACGGAACTGGAGTACGCTAACCCGTTCGAATTGCTGATTGCCGTCATCTTGTCTGCGCAAGCGACCGATATAAGTGTAAACAAGGCAACAGCCAAACTGTACCCGGTCGCCAATACGCCCGAGGCAATACTGGAGCTCGGCGTAGCGGGTTTGACACCGTACATTCGGACAATCGGTCTTTTTAACAGCAAAGCCAGGAACATCATCAAGACCTGCGGAATCCTGATCGAGAAACATGGCAGCGAAGTTCCGCGCTCGCGTGAGGAACTGGAAGCCTTACCCGGCGTCGGAAGAAAGACAGCAAATGTGATCTTGAACACTGCGTTTGGTGAGCCGACAATCGCCGTGGATACGCACATTTTTCGAGTGTCCAATCGCACAGGCATTGCGCGAGGCAAGACACCGCTCGAGGTCGAGAAGCGACTGGTTCGCCTGACGCCCGATGAGTTTAAGAAAGATGCGCATCACTGGCTTATCCTGCACGGCAGGTACGTCTGCAAGGCGCGCAAGCCGCTTTGCGGCGAATGCCCCATTGTCGAGTGGTGCGAGTACAAAACGAAGGAATTGCCATGATATTCGGCCAGGACAGGAACGAATTACGGAAAATGTACGCCGACGCCTGGGCAAAGCGCTGCGAGGAACTGCCGTTGTCGCCACTCGAGACGCAGATTGCCGACGTCATCGAAATGCATCCTGAATATCACGCTGACGTAAGCGGCGAGGACCTGGAGCGAGACTATTCACCAGACGGCGGGCAGACGAACCCATTCCTGCACATGGGCCTGCATCTGGGCATTCGCGAGCAGGTTTCGACCAATCGACCGGCTGGCATTGCCGCCGTATACAAAGCTGCGGCGGCCAGAACGGCGGATATCCATGCGGCTGAGCACGAAATGATCGAGTGCCTTGCTGAAACCCTGTGGGAAGCGCAGAACCAGAATACAGCTCCCGACGAGCAAAAATACCTGGAACGCCTGCGGCACCTCGCAGGTTAGCGGGCATGTAATGCCTTTGCGTGTAATAAATCTGGGCCTGCCAAGGTCTGGTCACATAAGTCATAGCGAGGACCCATGAACGATCTGCAACCAGTCAATACTTCACAGTACCCGGTTCACGGTGCCGGTCTCGGCCTGCGTCGCCCGTTGGTGGATAAGCTCATGGCGGACCCGCCCACCGATGTCGATTTCATGGAAGTGGCTCCCGAAAACTGGATTCACGTCGGCGGCAACCTCGGCAAAAAACTGCGCTTTTTTACGGAACGCTACCCGTTCGTCATTCACGGCCTGTCGCTATCTATCGGGGCCCCCTCCCCATTGAATGAACAACTGGTCCGGGATATCAAGGACTTCATGGCCGAGCACCAGATCCGCATGTACTCGGAACACCTAAGTTACTGCGGTGATGATGGTCAGCTCTACGACCTCATGCCTATCCCGTTCACCGAAGAGGCCGTCAAGTATGTTGCCGGTCGTGTGAGTCGCGTACAGGACATTCTCGAGCAGCGCATGGCGCTCGAAAACGTCAGCTATTACGCACCTCTCGATTCGTCGATGACGGAACGCGAGTTTCTTCTTGCCGTACTGGAGGAAGCGGATTGCGACCTGATGCTCGACATCAACAACATCGTTGTGAACAGTATCAATCACCGCTATGACGCACATGAATTCCTCCATACGATGCCGACGGATCGCATTCGCTATTTCCACCTGGCCGGACATTTTGTTGAGGACGAAGACCTCAGAATCGACACTCACGGTACGCCTGTCGACAGCCAGGCGTGGGCACTGCTGGAAGAAGCCTACAAACTGTTTGGTCCGGTTCCGACGTTGCTGGAGCGAGACTTTAATTTCCCGCCAATGGAAGAATTGCTCGACGAGGTTCGTCGGATAAAAAAATTGCAGATCGAAACCGGCAATCAGAAGGTGGCGCATGGCTGACTCGGCGACCTTCAAGGAGAAACAATACGCGTTCGCCGCGCATATCCGCGATCCTGCAAATGTCGCCCCTCCAGAGGGCATCGACGCGCGGCGCATGGCAATCTACCGCAAGTTGTTCTTCAACAATCTGTTTAACCTGCTGGGTACGTTTTTCCCCGTGCTGCGCAAGATTCATACTGACGACCAATGGCGGCGTTTCATCCGTGGCTTCATGCAACACCACCAGGCGAAAACGCCGTACTTCCTGCAATTGCCGGAGGAGTTCCTGGCTTACCTGCAAAACGAATTCGAGCCGAGCGATGAAGACTATCCGTTCCTGCTCGAACTGGCCCACTACGAATACGCGGAACTTGCATTGGCGGTTTCGGAAGACGAAGTTGACCTGACCGCTGTCGATCCTGACGGTGATCTGCTCGCCAACGTACCAGTGAAGTCTCCGCTGTCGTGGACCTATGGTTACCAATATGCGGTGCACAGGATATCGCCGGACTATTTGCCTGATAATCCGAATGAGCAGGCGGTCTACCTCGCCCTTTATCGGGGTGACGATGGCAACGTGGGTTTCCTGGAACTCAATGCCGTTACGGCCGCATTACTCGATGACATCGAGAATAACGAACGGAACCTGTCGGGCGAGCAGCTCTTGCGCGCGCTTGCGGAGAAGATCAATTACCCCGACCCCGACGCGCTCGTTGCGCATGGTTCAGATGCACTGCAGGAAATGCGGCAGCTGGAGATTCTGTCCGGCACGCGTGTTCCCGCCTGAAGGAGATATGCATGAGCACACTTAGGAATATCCGGAACACTATTGTCGACGTATTGGACCCGGCCGGCGACTGGCTCGCGCTATTGCCCATTCGATTACTTATGGCCTGGGAGTTTGGCAAGGCGGGCATGATGAAACTAAACGGCACCAACTGGTTTGCAAACGTTCAGGATAATTTCCCGTTTCCGTTCAACGTCGTTCCCGTCGAGATCAGTTGGTTCCTCGCAACCTGGACCGAGATCCTGGGGGCTGCCGGCCTCGTCCTGGGCCTGTTTACGCGTTTCTGGGCATTCAGCCTGATCATTCTGTCGATCGTCGCCATCGCCGGTGTGCACTGGCCGGATCAATGGGACAGCCTGGCTGAACTCTGGAAAGGCTACGCGATTAGCGACAAGGGTTTTGGCAATTACCGTGTCCCACTGCTGTTCATCGCAATGCTCGTGCCGCTGGTATTCGCCGGGGCAGGTAAACTCAGTCTCGACAATATGCTCGCGAAAAAACTCGGCTAAATTCGCGGCCCTAGCCAATTTGCTAGTATCGGGCGATGCAAGCATCGACCCCGGGCAGCCC
>CALDZH010000185.1 GCA_937944275.1 uncultured Woeseiaceae bacterium | reverse complement strand
ACAGATCTACGAGCAATCTCCGGTTACCGACATCGAGCACGGCAACCGGCCCAAGGTAAAGACGGCAACCGGCAGTCTGGAAGCCGACGCCGTGATCCTGGCTGGCAACGCCTACAGCCAACTGGAACCCAAACACCTGTCAAACCTGGTCTTCCCCGCCGGCAGCTACATCATTGGTACCGAGCCGCTGTCCGCGGAATTAGCCAATGAGATCAATCCCGGGGATCTGTCAGCCTGTGACTCGAACGATATCGTCGATTATTTTCGTCTTTCCGCAGACAAGCGCATGCTGTTCGGTGGCACCTGCAATTACTCGGGACGCGACCCGAAAAGCATCAAGGCCTACATCCGTCCGAAAATGCTCAAGATCTACCCGCAGCTCAAAGAAGCTCGTATCGACTTCGAATGGGGCGGCAAGATCGGCATTGTCCTGAACCGCATCCCGGCGCTGGGCCGCATCAACAACAACGTCTACTACTGCCAGGGCTACTCGGGCCACGGCGTCAGCGCGACCCATGCAATGGGTGATGTCATGGCCGATGCGGTGGCCGGGACCATGGAACGATTCGACCTGTTCGCCGACATGAAACACTTCCGCATCCCGGGCACACAATGGATGGGTAACCAGATCATTGCCCTGGGCATGCTGTACTACAAAATGACAGATATGCTATGACCACAACACAACCAACTGGCAGACAAACCAAACACGACTCGATCATCATCGGCGCGGGCCACAATGGCCTGGTATGTGCCGCCTATCTTGCGCGGAGCGGCCAGCGCGTCCTGGTTCTCGAGGCGTCCGACGCGCCGGGCGGTCTCGCCGCGAATCGTGAATTCCACCCGGGCTATCGCAGCTCGATTGCACATTCGATCAGTCACTTCTCGCAAAAAGTCGCTGCCGACCTGAAACTCGCTTCCTACGGTTTCGAAAATGCGACGAAGCCCCTGGCGACGATTGGGCTGGGATCCGGCAAGGAACCTGTCGTTCTACAAAACGGGACTGTCAGCGGAACGAACAGCGATGATGTCGCCAGCTTCCAGGACTATTCCCGCATGATGCACCGTTTTGCCGATGCGCTCGAACCGTCCTGGCTGAAGACGATACCGCGTATCGGGATCGGCAGCTTCAGAGACATGCTGACTTTTGCGCAGATCGGACTGAGTATCCGGCGCCTGGGCAGGGAGAACATGCGTGAGTTCATGCGGATCGCCGCCCTCCCCGCACGCGACCTCCTCGACGAGTATTTCGATGATGACGTCCTCAAAGCCGTGTTGAGCTGGGACGGCATCATTGGCTCGCGGTTGGCACCGCGGTCCCCCAACAGCGCGGTACTCATGCTGCTTTACAGGATGGCCGGAAAATCCAGGGGGGCTCACGCGATTCCGGCGTCCGGAGTCAACGGTGTGATCCAGGCTTTGTCTGCATCCGCCACGGCGTCCGGTGCCGAAATCAGATGCGCTTCCCGCGTTGATCGAATCCTGGTCGAAGGCAGTGCCGATGGTTTGGTGACGAAGGGCGTGCTGCTGGCCGACGGCGAACGAATCGAGGCAGATCGCGTAATCTCGGCCACCGACCCACAGCGAACATTCCTGAATCTTGTGGGCGTCGAAAATCTCGAAATCGGCTTCACGAATCGTATTCGCCGGCTGCGTTGCGATGGCTATGTCGCGAAGCTGCACCTGGCCCTGGACGGCTTGCCGTCTTTCGACGGGCTGGAGCAGCCGGATGGCCGCATGATTATCGCGCCCACGATGGATGCCATCGAATTCGCCTACGACGATGCCAAGCACGGCGACTGCTCGGCAGACCCGGTCATGGAGATCGTCATACCGAGCTTGCACGATCGATCTCTCGCTCCTGACGGCAAACACGTCTTGTCAGCACATGTCATGTACGTGCCGCGCAATCTGAAGGGAGGTTGGACAGACGAGGCGCGGCAACAAATGCAGGAACGTGTCATCGAGACGATTGCCCAATACGCGCCCGGTATCCGTGACCAGATCGTGCATAGCGAATTTCTTACACCCGCCGACCTCGAGCGCGAGTACCGGGTAACCGGCGGTCACTGGCACCATACCGAGTTCGCGATGGACCAGATGCTGATGATGCGTCCCACCTACGAGGCAGCGCAGTACAGCACACCAATACCCGGCCTGTTTCTGTGCGCCGCGGGATGTCACCCCGGCGGCGATATCACGGGTGCGGCCGGGCACAACGCCGCGCAGGAGATTCTGCGATGAATAAATACGACGCGATTGTTATCGGTGCGGGCCATAACGGCTTGACGAACGCCGCGTACCTGGCAAAGGCCGGGCTCGACGTTGTCTTGCTGGAAAAAAATGACTTCATAGGCGGCGCATCCTGTACCCAGGAGTCTCACGAAGGCTGGAAGTACTCGAGTTACTCGTACGTCTGCAGCATGATGCGTCAGGCGATCCACCGCGACCTCGACCTGGCGAGGCACGGCCTGTTAATCGTGCCTTATCTCGGCACGGTCAATTTTGGTGACGGCGACGAGCGCCTGTTCGGCTATCACAACGAGGAAGCCGCGCACTTGGAACTGAAGCGCCATTCGCCACACGATGCGGACGCAATGCATCGCTTCCAGGCCGACCTTACCCGCTATGCGCAGTTTATTCGCAAGACACTGATGCGTACGCCGCCGGATCCGACGTCGTTCAGGCCGCGAGACATCATGGAATTGCTGTTCATGGGCAAACAACTCTGGAATCTGGGTGAAAAGGAAATCTATGAATACGTGCGCTTCTTCACGATGAGCGCAGCGGATTTTCTGGACGGTTATTTCGAGAGCGACCTGCTCAAGGCCGCAATGGCCAGTGCAGGCATTATCGGTACGGCACTCGGCGTCAAGTCACCTGGCTCCTCCTATATCCTGCTGCATCATGTCATGGGCGA
>CALDZH010000184.1 GCA_937944275.1 uncultured Woeseiaceae bacterium | reverse complement strand
GACGCAAAAACTCGAAGGCCCGATGGCCGCAAAATCGATCGGCAGCGACGAGGCCGTCGAAAAAACCAATGAAAGCGCTATCGACGAGCCCGAGCAAAGCCTCGCCAGGAAAATGCGGCGAAACCAGCTCGGTAATTAGTTCAGGCTACTTCCGGTTTTGCCGGTTCTCGATGAGATCCTCGACAACTGACGGATCGGCCAGCGTCGACGTATCACCCAGATCACCATAATCATCCGCTGCGACTTTGCGCAGAATACGGCGCATGATCTTGCCCGAACGCGTCTTCGGCAGACCCGGTGCCCACTGCAACAAATCGGGCTTCGCGATAGGACCGATTTCCTTTCGCACCCAGTTTTGTAATGCAACCCGGAGTTCGTCATTGGGCTCAACGCCTTCCATCAAGGTGACGTAGGCATAGATACCCTGCCCTTTAATCTCGTGCGGATAACCAACAACGGCTGCTTCAGCCACATTGTCGTGCGATACCAATGCGCTTTCGACTTCGGCCGTACCCATACGATGGCCCGAGACATTCAGCACATCGTCCGTGCGGCCCGTAATCCAGTAGTAACCGTCCTCGTCGCGACGCGCACCGTCACCCGTTGTGTAGTAGCCCTCATACGTCGAGAAATACGTCTCGACGAAACGATCATGATCACCATAGACCGTGCGCATTTGACCGGGCCAGCTATCGCAAATAACGAGATTGCCTGAAATCGCGCCCTCGAGCGTCTCGCCGTCGGCGCCGAGCAGAGCCGGCTGAATACCAAAGAACGGGTTGGTTGCCGAGCCCGGTTTCAGGTCCGTCACGCCAGGCAGCGGCGTAATCAGGATGCCGCCTGTTTCCGTTTGCCACCAGGTATCGACGATCGGACAACGACCGTCACCAACCACGTTGTAGTACCACTGCCAGGCTTCGGGATTGATCGGTTCACCCACCGAACCAAGCAGGCGCAAATCCTTGCGCGAGGTCTTTTTCACCGGCTCGTCACCCTCGCGCATGAGTGCGCGAATGGCTGTCGGCGCCGTGTAGCAGATATTAACTTTGTGCTTGTCGCAGACCTCCCAGAAGCGCGACGATGTCGGGTAATTCGGCACGCCTTCGAACATCAGCGAGATCGCACCATTGGCAAGCGGACCGTAAACGATATAGCTGTGCCCGGTAACCCAGCCGACGTCTGCCGTACACCAATAGACGTCACCCGGGTGATAATCGAACACGTACTCATGCGTTAGCGCGGCGTAAACCATGTAGCCGCCGGTTGTGTGCAATACACCCTTCGGCTTGCCAGTCGAACCGGACGTATAGAGGATGAACAGGGGATCTTCGGCGTTCATTTCCTCGCACGGGCAATCCACATCGACCCCGGCTTCAACCTCATGCAACCAGGCATCACGTCCTTCGACCCAGCCAACGTCGTTACCGGTGTGACGAACGACGAGAACTTTTTCGAGGGTCGTTACATCCGGATTCTCCGCAGCCGCATCGACGTTTGCCTTAAGCGGCACAATCTTGCCCCCACGTACGCCTTCGTCAGCGGTAATCACGATATTTGACTGACAATCGTGGATACGGCCGGCCAGGGCATCGGGCGAGAAGCCACCGAAAACCACCGAGTGCACTGCACCAATGCGTGCGCAGGCGAGCATCGAGATCGCAGCCTCCGGGATCATCGGCATGTAAATCGTTACGCGATCGCCACGTTTGGCACCGAGTTCTTTCAGGGCGTTGGCGAACTTGCAGACGCGTTCATGCAATTCGCTATAGGTAATCTTGAGATCATGACTCGGGTCGTCGCCTTCCCAGATGATCGCAACATCGTCGCCCTTGGTATCGAGATGGCGGTCCACACAGTTGTAACAGGCGTTCAGCGAGCCATCCGCATACCAGCGAATGTGCAGGTCGTCCTTAGCAAAAGAAACATCCTTGACCTCGGTGAATGGCTTGATCCAGTCGATGCGCTGTGCCTGCTCCGCCCAGAAACCTTCATTGTCTTCAATCGACCGTGCATACATTTTTTCGTAGCCGGCCTTGTCGATCAGTGCTCGCTCTTTGGTTGCTGCGGGGACGGGATAGACTTGCGTTTCCATGATTCTCTGCCCTCTTTATTTTCAGTTACGTCTTGCCTGCTGCAGTAGCCGCCGTGCCTGGACCAGGTGCGGCCGGTCGATCATCTTGCCTTTCAGGCCGACCGTGCCGACGCCAGGGTTCTGTTCGAATAACTCGACAATGCGCTGCGCGTGCTCGATTTCTTCCGCAGACGGGCTAAAAGCTGCATTAATGGGCTCAACCTGGTCGGGATGAATCGCCAGCATGCCGCTAAAACCATCTCGCCGTGCGTTTGCGGCATAGCGTAGCAACCCTTTGTCATCCCGGAAGTCCGTAAAGACCGTATCGATCGCAGCAACTTCCGCAGCCGCAGCAGCAAACAGACACATCGATCTTGCCATTTCGTACGGCGGTAGCCATTCACCTTTAGTCGAACGGTTGGCCGTGGCACCCACAGCGGCGGACAAATCCTCTGCGCCCCAGGACAGGCCCGCGAGCCTCGGCACCGTCCCCACGTAGCTATGCAGCGTCAACAAGGCCTCGGGATGCTCCGTGCACAAGGCAATTATCCTGGTTTGCCCATGTTCGATGCCATGGTGGTTTTCGAGCACGTCAATGCGCTCCGATAACTTGACCGCATCCCGGGCATGGCGGGGTTTGGGCAGGATGATGCCCGCCGGTTCCGATGCCATGACCGCCTCCAGATCGGCTTCGCAGTCCTCTGTATCCACCGGGTTGACGCGCACCCAGACGTTGTCCCTGCCCTTCAGGTACTCGGCGGCGAGTCGCCGTGCCGCTGGCCGGGCGTCCGGTACGACGGCATCCTCGAGATCGAGGATCAGGGCATCCGCTCCAACTCCGGCTGCCTTTTCCAACTTTCGCTCCGAGTCGGCAGGAACAAAAAGAAGACTCCTGCTCATCCGGGCTTCCTCATCATGAGTGCCGAGCGTTTGCACTCGCCAACAAGCTCGTCATGCTGATTGAAGGCCCGATGCGCGAAGATTACGATGCCGTTGTCGGGGCGCGACTTGCTTTCGCGCAGCTCGAGCACCTCGGTCTCAATGCGAATCGTATCGCCGCAAAAAAGCGGTTTCGGGAAGCGCACTTCGTCCCAACCGAGGTTGGCCACGGTTGTACCAAGGGTCGTATCGTTGACGGAAATGCCCACCATGAAACTCAAGGTGAGGCAGCTGTTGACCAGCGGTTTACCGAACTCCGTATTCTTCATGTACTCGGCATCGAGGTGCAGCGGCGCCGGATTGTGCGTCATGGTGCTCATGAGCACGTTATCGGTCTCTGTGACCGTGCGACGAATCGCGTGATCGAAGGTCTGGCCGACCTCGAACTCTTCGAAATACAGTCCTGGCATGGTTATCTCATCGGTTACATGGCCGGGCTGACAATTGTGCCAGCGTCGTGCACGTCAATACAGCGCGGTGCATAATTAAACCCAGCGAATCGAGGGGTACAGGCCATGAATATCACACGACGCAATTTCAGCAAGGCCGGGCTCGGCGCCATTTCACTCGCCGCGATGGGAGCCGGAAGCGCGCTCGCAGGACCGGAACACATGATCAGAAAGGCGATTCCGTCTTCCGGCGAGATGGTCCCCGTCATCGGACTTGGCACCAACCGGTTCGGGGTGGGCGATGATGGCGCGAAACGTGCCGCGCTGCAGGCGACCCTCAGGCGCTTCCACCAGCTCGGCGGCACGGTCATCGACACGGCACCGATGTATCGATCCTCCGAGTCAGTCCTCGGTGACCTCATTACCGACCTCGGCATTCGCCGGGACCTGTTCGTTGCAACCAAAACCGACAAGGACGGCGGCGCGGATGCTACTGATGCCCAAATGCGCGAATCGCAACGGAGACTGCAAACGGAGAAGATTGATCTGATGCAGGTACATAACCTGATCGGCTGGCAGGACGCCCTCCCCGTGTTGCGGGAATGGCAGCAAGAAGGCCTGGTGCGCTATATCGGCATTACGACTTCACGTGCAAGACAATATGAAGAGTTCGAACGGGTGATGCTTCAGGAGGATCTGGATTTCATCCAGATCAACTATTCGCTTGAACAACGGGAAGCAGCCGAACGGCTCTTGCCTCTCGCGGCGGATCGCGGCATGGGAGTGATCATCAATCGAGCATTCGGCGGAGGCCGCATCTTCGAGAAAGTCGGCAATCAGCTGTTGCCCGATTGGGCGATGGAATTCGGCTGCGAGAGCTGGGCACAATTCCTGCTCAAATATGCTCTCGGCCATCCGGCTGCCACGCTTAGTATTCCGGGGATGACCAAAGAGCACCATGTCGACGACAATTTCGGTGCAGCCCACGGCCGGCTGCCGGACGCTGAGGAACGCAGGCGCCAGGAGGCCTTTTTCGACACACTGTAGGATCCTTCAGGCTCGATTCGGCGCAACCCGTTCAATTGCCTCGACAATTAATTGCTTCGCATCTTTTGCGCCGTGCCAATCGCCGATCTTGACCCACTTGCCCGGCTCGAGATCCTTGTAGTGTTCGAAGAAATGTTCGACCTGTTGCACTGTAATCTCAGGCAGGTCCGTGATCGTGAGGATATGATCGTAACGTTTCGTCAGGGCGTGTGATGGCACAGCAATTATCTTTTCGTCCTGACCGGCATTGTCTTCCATGATCAGCACGCCAACGGGCCGCACATTGATCACGCAACCCGGAACCAGTTCGCGCGTATTGACTACGAGTACGTCAATTGGATCGCCATCCTCTGACAAGGTGTGCGGGACGAAGCCGTAGTTGCCCGGGTACGACATCGGCGTGTACAGGAACCGGTCGACGACAAGCGTTCCCGCATCCTTGTCGAGTTCATATTTAATTGGCTGGCCGCCCATGGGGACTTCAACGATGACATTGATATCCTCAGGCGGATTATCGCCAATTGCGATTGCGTCGATACGCATGATTGCTTGTCCTCAAGGGAATGGTTGTGCGGGGCTCTGCAGTTTACCGTTATCGGTCATCCGTCGCGATCAAATCGAAATAATCTGCGAGCGCCTGGCGATAGACACGGGTGCTCGCAACTTGTCGCGCATCGTAGCCGCAAGAACCTTCTGCGCAACGCTTTCCCCATGCACGAGGTACACGGGCGGCTTGTCCCGGAATCCCCCGTACCACGAAATCAAGTCAGCCTGATCTGCATGAGCCGACAAACCGCCTATTGTGTGGGTGCGAATTCGGACGCGGTATTCATCACCGAAGAGCCTGATCATATCGGCACCGTCAAGAAGCTTTCTGCCAAGCGTGCCATAGGCCTGGAAACCTACTATCACAAGGTGGCATTCCGGCCGCCAGACGTTATTCTTCAGGTGATGCAAAATGCGGCCGCCGCTGCACATGCCGCTACCCGCGATGATGATCGCTCCTGACTCTATGTCGTTAATTCCCATCGATTCTTCGGGCGTGCGCGTGATGTGCAGATTCGGCAGATCGGGGCGACTGGTCCCGGGCTTGAAAAGCTCTGCCCCGTACAGGTCGCGGAACTGCGAGTACGTCTTCGTCGCCTCGATCGCCATGGGACTGTCGAGATAAATCTGCCAGTTATCCAGCTTCCAGCGATCATAGTGCTCAGCCATCAGGTAAAGAAGATCCTGGGTACGACCAACGGTAAATGCCGGTATCAGGATGTTGCCTTGCGCAGCACGTGCCATTTCGAAAACGTCAGCGAGTTCTTCCAGTGTGTCTGTGATGGGTCGATGCAATCGATCGCCATAGGTACTCTCGAGCAGCACCGCATCCGCGTGCTCGATTCTTGCGGGCTGATTCATGACCGGTGCATCGCGATAACCGAGATCTCCGCTGAACACCAGCGTTCGGCTGCCTTTGGCGCCCGCATAGGTAAGTTCGACAATGGTCGACCCAAGGATGTGCCCGGCATCATGAAAGCGCAGCGTCAGGCCGGGCACAATTTCTACATTCTCCTCGTAACGCACGCCCCTGAACTGCTCCAGGCTCCGCTCAGCGTCCTCGAGTGTATATAGCGGTTTGACAAGGCTCTTGCCTTTACGGCGACGCCTGCGATTCTCCCACTCGGCGTCCCGTTCGTTGAGATGGCCGGAGTCCGGCAACATGATTTCACACAGGGCCAACGTTGCATTCTGAACGTAGACAGGACCGTCGTATCCGCGCTTCACGAGCAGTGGCACCCGGCCGGAATGGTCTATGTGTGCGTGACTCAAAACGACCGCATCAATCTCGCCGATCGCAAATGGAAACGCATCGTGATTGCGCTCCTCATTCTCCGAGCTGCCTTGAATCAGGCCGCATTCGAGCAGAACCTTATGAGATTCGGTTCTCAGCAGGTACAGGGAACCCGTGACCTCCCCTGTAGCACCAAGAAACTGTAGATCGAAACCCATGGGATCTCGCTCAAATATCTGTTCAGGACTTGCCCGATCCGCCCCTGAAGTCGTCCATGCTGTGACTGACGCCAAAAAAAGCCATCAATGCATCAAACCAACTGACAGGCAGGAGCCGAATCGGCCATCCCGTATAAATGAACCAGGGCATGATCAGCCTGCGTCGATCTTTTTGTATCGCTTTGACAATACGCTGCACGACAACTTCGGGTTTCAGTATCGGCAACAACCAGGAAAATCGCGTCTTCACGCCGTCGAACATCCCCGTATTGATGTAGAAGGGGCAGACCACGGTCGTAACAACGTTGCTTCCCTGCTTCTTGAGTTCGAGCCGCAAAGACTCGTCAAAGCCGACAGCAGCGAATTTGCTTGAGCAATAGTCGGTCAATTTGGCCGTACCCGCCAGGCCAGCGGCCGATGCGACTGTAACAATATGCCCGCTATCTCGCTCCATCATGGCCGGAAGAAACGCTCTGACCGTCCAGAACAGGGCCAGTGTATTTACCTGGAACGTGCGTTCGATTTCCTGTTCGGAAATATCCAGGAGCGTTTTGCCGGACACGATGCCCGCATTGTTGACCAGTATGTCGATCGGACCACCATCGGCCAAAGTCCGGGCTGCAACCGCTGCGATTTTGTCCCGACTCGTGAGATCGCAGGTATAGATGTCCACTTCATGGCCGGCAGCAACGAGATCCGTTTCAAGCTCGCCAAGACCCGCGGCATCTATATCCCACAAAACCAGCCGAGCCCCGGCATCCGCGAGCCGCCATGCAAGCAGCTTGCCGATGCCGCTGGCGGCACCTGTAATGAGTGTTCGTTTGCCGACGACGTCAGTCATTTTCGACAGCTACCGGAGAGTTACCAGCGGCGCACTCGTCCTGTATCCATGTGTACAAAGTCAGACTTCTCATAATAGCCGACACCGCCCCGCTGCAGCGCCAGCGCCGCATCTCGCAGAGTGTCAGTTGGCACGCCCCTGAGGCGCGCATCGATAGCCTTGCCGAGCAGGTGTTGGCTCTTTTTGGCCACGCCACTGCTCTCGGCACGCAACATTTCATTGGTCTTCGGGGAACGGTATGCAGATATCACCTCGAAGGCTGCTTCGCTGCCCAACGACGCGCGAACGTCATAGATAAGGTCGAGCAATTCCCTGTCCATCACGGTTTGATCACCGGTACGAAAATCAGCGAGAAATTCGTTGATCTCTTCCAAAGCAGTGTCGAGGTACTCACCGCCACGCGCATACGTAATGTCGAGCGTCTTCTGCGTATGCGTATGATAGAACGATAGCCGACGCTCATCCACACTAAAGGCCTGATCGAGCGGGACCAGCGGGCCCGCCACCAATACAATCGCGGCCAGTACGTGGACAGGGCGCCATGAATAGTGTTTCGTCATTGACATAGGCGCGGCATTATACGCTGGATGCACCGAGCGCAGAAGAACTCCTTATTTAACAAGAATTTCAGTGACTTGCACGGAAAATCCAGAATTTTTTCAGGTATTCAGAAGGATTGCGGCAGCCAACAGTAGTACGATCACAAGACCCTGCAGTGCAACGCGCTCCCACATGAATTTTTCAGCGTGCTCCTTATCGTAGGTACCGCCCTTGGCCATGGAGCGTAACCCCAATGACAGAACGACAACTGTAGCGATCAGCGCGGCAATAACGAGAACATTGATTATCGACATAGGTACCTCCTGAGCCCGCATGACGAACGGGGATGCCTGACAATCACCTTACTCTGCGCAGTGCGACACGCAATTGAGATTTATACGGACCCGGCGACGTTCTCAGCACTTCCTCAGCCCAATATCAGCCACCCATCAGTTATTGCGCCTCCACAAATGAGAAAACAGAGTCAGCCAATAGGCTGTTTTCCAACAGAGGAGGAAAAACCATGAGAACCAATGAACTCAGGGCCCTTGTTGCCCTGGTCGCACTGTTTGCCTGCGGCACCGCCCTCGCCGGATCCAAGGCCGACATAGTGGTCATGAC
>CALDZH010000183.1 GCA_937944275.1 uncultured Woeseiaceae bacterium | reverse complement strand
CAGACGACGAATGCGATCTTCGGTTTCCCTGCAACAGCGACAAATGCGCCGGCACTGCGTGTCATGGGTCTGGCCTGGTTGCTTTCGGCACTTGGACTTCTTGCGATTATCCGGGGATGGAGGCGTCGGTCATATGCCCGCTATTCGTAAAGCCGGGCACTGGGTCGTGGCTGCTCTGTTTGTCCTGAGCTTCTGGCAGCTTGGCCACGGCGCGTATATCCCCGCGAAAGCCTGGCTCGCTCAGGAGCTGATGCAACGCGCCTGGGTCCGGACCGGTGCCGGGGAAACCCGAGCCGCGCCGTGGCCATGGGCCGATACGTGGCCGGTCGCGCGATTGACTGCAAAAGCGCACGGCGTTGACCTGATTGTGCTAGCCGGTGGCTCTGGCAGGACACTCGCATTCGGCCCCGGGCATCTCGGTGCGAGTGCCCTGCCCGGCGAAATCGGCAATACGATTATTGCCGGGCACCGCGATACCCACTTTCGGTTCCTCGAAGACGTCGAGCCTGGAGAGTTGATTCGCGTGGAGACAGCTGCCGGGCAGGGTCACCTCTACGAGGTTACGAGCGTGGACATTGTCGACTCGCGCAAGGGCAGCCTTCTACTGGACACACCAGCGGCGATGATGACACTCGTTACGTGTTACCCGTTCGACGCCCGCGAAGCGGGCGGGCCACTACGCTATGTCGTGACGGCGAGAATGAGGTTCTAGCTGCGTCAATCTTCTCGCGGTCGCGTCAGCGCATAGACGGCGAACGATCCAAGCCAATGCGAGCCCTCATAGTGTTCGCTTGTGACGTGCGGCAAGGATGCTGCGAGGTGTTCTTCAGCTTTCGCTCGCAGCCGTTGCGCGGTTTCCTCGTCGTTGACATGGTTGGCGATCACGAACAGGTTCCAGGCGCGACTCAGATTCAGGCCGTCGAGATGCACGATCTTCGGGTCTGAGCGGTCGCTGACGTTGGCGGGCACCAGGGATTCGAGAGCAGACAGCTCGGGCAGAAAGGCCTGCAACCATCCAGGAAAATCGTCGGCAGGCATGGCGCGTGCCATAAGGGCAGCTTCTTCGAAACATGGCGATAGAAAATCTTCGCCACTTGGTTCCCACGACAGCGGGCAGCCTTTGTCCTCGGCGTAATAGCGGTAGGCAGCGTCGACCACGGCATCACGCAGCTCGGTGTCATCGACGGCGACACTGTAGTCATACGCGAACGACAAACCGAAAGCCGTGTTCGGGTGCACGCCTGTTCGTACCGGGTATTCCTGTCGTGGCAGGAACTCGATGTATCGATCACGAATGACCCGCGTCAGGGGGGCAAGATCACTCGCCAGCTTTTTGCCAGGCGGGTCGTCCCATGTATTTAGCTCAGTTGCCAGCTGTAATAACCATGCCCAGCCATAGGTGCGTTCCCAGCTCTTTGACGCCGTCTCGAAATAGGCGACCTCACCCGCAATGTTCTCGGGGTCCAGTGACGTGAACACCCCCGCGGAGATTTCTTCGCGCCCAGGCAGGTCTGGATAATCCTTGAGCAACTTGACCAGCATCCAGTGACCATGCACCGCCGAATGCCAATCGAAGCAACCGTAAAAGGCCGGGTGTAATTCCCGGGGCGGTCGCAGCGAACGTTCGTCCCAAAGCACCTGGCTCAGCTTGTTGGGATACTCTACGGTGATGCAATCGGACGCCAGCGTGGCGAAGCGTGACAGGCTTTCACCGGACAGTCGTGGCTCCTCGCTCGTGTCGCGATCGTTACCGCAGCCAGCGAGCAGGATGATGGCAAAGACACAAATTCCTTTCCAGTTGATCATGCCGTCACCTCAACCGTGTCAATAGATTTCAAACAGGCCTGCGGCACCCTGGCCCGCGCCGACGCACATTGTCACAATGCCGTACCTGGCGCCACGCCGCCGGCCTTCGAGCAACAGGTGGCCGGCGCAGCGTGCGCCGGTCATGCCATAGGGATGCCCGATAGCAATTGCGCCACCGTTGACATTGACCTTCTCCGGGTCGATCCCCAGCTTGTCCCGACAGTAGACGGCTTGCGCTGCGAAGGCCTCGTTGAGTTCCCAGATGTCTATATCATCGATTGTCAGGCCGTTGCGTTCGAGAAGCCGAGGCACGGCGAACACTGGGCCAATTCCCATTTCGTCAGGATTACAGCCACTCACGGCAAAGCCGCGGAAAGCCCCGAGCGGCTGGAGGCCGCGTTTTTCTGCTTCTGTTTCGTTCATGACGACGCAGGCACTGGCACCATCCGAAAACTGACTGGCATTGCCGGCCGTCACGTACTTGCCTTCCTTGACCTGCTGGCCGTCCTTGAAGACTGGATTCAGAGAGGCGAGACCTTCGAGTGTGGTGTCAGGACGATTGCAGTCATCACGGTCGGCAACGACCTCCTCGTACGACACCTCTTTGGTTTCTCTGTCGATTTTCTTCCATGTAGCATTGAGAGGCACGATCTCATCAGCAAACAATCCTGCCTCCTGAGCAGCTGCGGTGCGCTGCTGGCTTAACAGGGCAAACTCGTCCTGGCTTTCCCGGCTGACCTGGTAACGATCAGCCACAATTTCGGCGGTCTCGATCATGGTCATCCAGAGAGCCGGCATCCGCTTGAAAAGTGCTTTCTCAGTCATGTGCGAGAGGTTGACGTCCTTGCCCATCTGCACCAGGGATATCTGCTCGACGCCACCAGCGGCCACAATGGGAACACCTTCATTCAGAACGCGGCCAGCCGCCATGGCAATAGACTGCAGGCCAGACGAGCAGTAGCGATTGATGGTGGATCCTGCGGTGCTCGGCGGGCACCCGGCAGCCATTGCCGCGTTGCGCCCGATGTTGAATCCGGTAGCGCCCTCCGGGTAGGCACACCCCATGATGACGTCCTCGATATCCTCGGGTGAGACGCCCGCACGTTTGATAGCGTTCTCGAGCGCGTGGCCCGCAAGCGTAATGCCATGCGTGTTGTTGAAGGCGCCCCGTGCTGATTTTGTCAGGGCAGTACGGGCGGTTGATACGATGACGACACCAGGCATGATCTGGATTCCTTTTTCTCGGTCACTGAATAATGTGGTCGGCAGGACGACCGGACTACCGGCAGCGAGTATAAACGGAAATATTACGTTGATCGGCTAGTTGTCTCGACTTTGTCTTGAGTTTCACGACTAATACCTGTATTCGTCGCGGATGGAATCCCGTAGCGCGTTACTGACACAGGGGCCCGTCGGCCGGCACCTGATCAACATGACCGTGCCCATGCTCATGGGCATCACGACGCTGATGGCGCAGTCGTTTATCGACACCTACTTCCTCGGCAGGGTTGGTGACCACGCCCTGGCGGCCTACAGCTTCGGCTTTCCGATACTCATGATTGTGACGAGTATTGCGATCGGGCTCGGGGCGGGCACCTCGTCCGTAGTGGCTCGGGCAATCGGCTCGGACGATCATCCCCGGGCGAAGCGTCTCGCAACGGATAGCATGATTCTGTCCTTCCTGATAACGGGCGTTGTTGCTGCCGCGGGAATGCTGACAATCAACCCGTTGTTCCGCGCAATCGGCGCACCGGAAGACATGCTGCCGATGATCCACAGCTTCATGATGATCCTGTACAGCGCGGTGCCGTTCATCGTGCTCGGCATGGTGGGCACTGCCAGCATGCGTGCCACAGGCGATACCCGCCTGCCCAGCAAGCTGATGATCGGTGCCGCTATCCTTAATGTGATACTCGATCCGATATTCATTTTCGGACTCGGGCCCGTACCTGCATTGGGACTTAACGGGGCAGCCATTGCCGGCTTTATATCCCGTGGATTATTTTTCCTGGCGACGCTGTACTTTCTTACATACCGGCTGGACCTGGTGGGGTTCAGCAAACCGGACCCACTCGAGATGCGCAGGTCGTGGCGGGATATTTTGCATGTCGGCTTGCCCGCTGCGGGCACGAACGCGATCGTCCCGATTGGCCTGACGCTGATCACGGCGATGATTGCAGATTTCGGCCCCAAAGCCGTGGCCGGCTTTGGCGTCGCCAGCCGCGTCGAGTCGATGGTGCTGGTTCTTTATTATGCGCTGTCCGCGATTATCGGACCGTTCGTTGGTCAGAATCTCTCGGCTGGAAAGGAAGACAGGATTCAGGCGTCGCTCAGGTTGTGTGCGGGATTCTGCATCGCGAGCGGATTGTTCATCGCTGGCGGATTGGCGCTGGCGTCCGGGTTCCTGCCGACACTGTTTAGTGAAAGCCCGGAGGTTGTCGACGTTGCAACGACATTCTTGTGGATTGCACCGATCAGCTATGGCGCCTATGGCATCGTCATGGTGGTTAACGCCGCGTTCAACGGCCTTGGGAATCCGATGCCTGGTGTCATGATCAGCGTGACACGAATTCTCATGCTCTATGTACCGCTCGCATTCGCCGGCAGAGCGCTGTTTGGTATCGCCGGAATATTCGGCGCGTATGCCGTAGCGAATATATTGTCCGGAGCGCTGGGTTATTTCTGGGCGCGCCGCGCGGCGCACCGGCTGGTAGTTGCTCGAGCAGCCGACTCAGCCTAGCGATTTTCTGTATCCGATGTGCATGCCGATGCCACGCGCCGCCATGAATGCCACAAATGCAAACCACAAGCCATGATTGCCGAATGATTGTGTCAGGAACCAAAGCGGCAGGAATATCGCAATGGTCGAGAACAGCATGATGTTTCGCATCTCTCGGGCCCGGGTCATGCCGACGTAAACACCGTCATAAAGAAAACACCAGACCGAGATCAACGGTGATGCAATAAGCCAGGGCAGGTAGTTCATTGCAGTTTGACGCACGCCAGGAAGGTCGGTCAGGATACGGACTATGAGCGGACCGGCAAACAGGTAAACAAGCGTAAACCCGGCGGAAAATATCAGCGACCACCTCAGCGTCAGTTTCACGGTGTGTTCCAGCGACGCCTTGTCTTTCTGCCCAACAGCCTTGCCGACCATAGCCTCGGCGGCGTGTGCGATGCCGTCGAGACCCAGCGACGTCAGGTTCTGGAAATTCATCAGCACGGCATTTGCCGCGAGGATGGCCGGACCGAGCCGCGCGCCCTGGGCAGTCACGAAAGCGAAAGTGAACATCAGCGCCATCGTCCGGATGAACAAGTTTGCGTTTAAGGAGAAGAACGCCCGGTACGCACGCAGGTTGATAAGACGGGCGACAGGCCAGTGCCCCGAGTGCTTTCGTAATGCGGAGATAGCCAATGCACCGCCCACGAGCAGGCCGGTGTACTCGGCAATGACGGATGCAAGTGCGACGCCTTCGACTTTCATGCCGAGCCCGATGACGAACCCCAGGTCGAGTACGATGTTTGTGATGTTGATTGTCAGAAAAATGGCCAACGGGACGCGGGCATTCTGCATGCCCAGGAACCAGCCAATAAGCGCGAAGTTGGCAAGCGTTCCTGGCGCACTCCAGACACGCACGAAGAAATAAGTTGCCGCGTGTTGTTGTGTTTCGGCATCGCCGCCGAGTAACACCATTGCGATTTTTGCAATAGGAATTTGCAAGAGCAGGATGATGATGGCGATCGTAAAGCTGACGATCAGTGCCTGTCCGAGCGAAACACGCAGTCCGTCGTAATCTTCGGCCCCGTAATTCTGAGCAGCGATGCCGGTGGTGCCCATGCGCAGGAAATTCATCCCGAAATAAAGGAATGTGAAGATGGTGCCGCCAATGGCTACGGCACCCAGGTAGACAGAACTCTCGAGGTGCCCCGTAACACCCGTATCGACCATGCCGAGCAGCGGCACAGATATGTTGGAGAGAATCATGGGCGCAGCAATGCGCCACATGTCACGATTGTCGGGCAAGCGCTTGTCAGTCAAGCGCGAATCATCCGAAGGCGTTGACGCCCGTCAATTCCTTCCCGACAACCAGCTGATGAATCGTCTCGGTCCCTTCGTACGTGATTACGCTCTCGAGGTTCAGCATGTGGCGAACAGGCACGTACTCGGCGCTGATGCCTGCCCCACCGAGTATGTCGCGAGCATCACGCGCAATGTCGATCGCGGCCCGGCAGTTATTCCACTTGGCAAGTGAAACCTGCGTTGGACTCAATTCGCCCTTGTCCTTGATCCGGCCGAGGCGCAGCGACAGTAATTGTGCAGTCGTGATTTGTCGTGCCATCTCGGCAAGCCGAATCTGAATTGTTTGCGTGTGTGACAAAGGTTGTCCGAACAGGACGCGGTCCTGCGTGTACTTCAGTGCTTCATCGAGACAGGCTTGTGCCGCGCCGATGACCCCCCAGGAGATGCCGTAGCGAGCCTGTGTCAGGCAACTCAACGGCCCCCGCAGCGTCGATACGCCGGGCAGCACGTTTTCCTTCGGCACTCGCACGTTGTCAAAAAACAGGGCGCCGGTCACCGATGCGCGCAGCGAAAATTTGTTTTCGATTTCCTGCGTGTCGAAACCCGGCATGTCCTTCTCAACGATGAATCCCTTGACTCCCTCGTCGGTCCTGGCCCATACGATGGCAGCATCGGCAATCGTCGCGTTAGTGATCCACATCTTGGAACCGTTGATGATCCAGTCATCTCCGTCCCGCTTCGCGTGCGTCTTCATGTTGCCCGGGTCAGAGCCACCATGCGGCTCGGTTAGCCCGAAGCAGCCGATCGCCTCGCCGCGTGCCATTGCCGGCAACCAGCGTTGCTTCTGCTCCTCTGACCCATAAGCATGAATCGGGAACATGACAAGGCTGGACTGCACCGATACGAAACTGCGCAAACCGCTATCGCCACGCTCGAGCTCCTGGCAAATGAGACCGTAGCTGACACCATTGAGGCCTGCACAGTCATAGCCATCGATCGAACTGCCGAGCAGGCCGAGTTCGGCAACCTCGCCAACCAGGTGGCCGGGAAACTCGTGCTTTTCAAACGCTTCGCGCATAACAGGAATGACGCGGTCGTCGACGAAACGGCCCACGGTGTCCTTGACCATGACTTCGTCGTCGGCGAGTTCGGAACGGATGTCGTAAAGATCGAGCGGATCCAGTGCTTGTGCGCTCACGGTGTGTTTCCTGCGAAATTGATTTGTGGAGCGTGATTCTAGACCAAGTCGCTGCACGCGGCACGCGGGTCTTTAGAAGGGGACGCCAAATCGTTTGTAGAGGATAGAGAGCAGCCAGACGGGGCCGATCATCATGAGTTGAAAATCCTGTACCACGGCGCTGACAATTCCGGGGCCGCGCCGGCCCAGCAGGAGCCCGACAGTCCCGGCGGCCAGGAGACCGATCGAGACCCCCATTGCGGGGTAATGCGATTGGGCAAGCCACAACTGGATCGCCGCGATACCGAGTAGAAACGGTAGCATGCCAATCGCGAGCGACAGTGAGATTATGAAGTAGTAGATAGCTGTCGCCATCAGGAAAGCGCTGCCCCAGTTGAGCAAAGGCGATATCTCCTCAAACTCCAGAGGAATGGGCAATGCCCAAAAGACCCCAACGGTACCGATTACGATCATGGGCACCGCGGCCCAGAAAACGACCGGATTCCGCAGGTCCCGGTGGCTTTCCCCGTAGCGCTCGAGCCAATTGTCGATTTCGGTCATACGTCACAGTTTACGCGTTTCATGCAACTTATCTGAACATAAGGTCGCTAATTAAGTCTCTGTTCAGGCAGTAAGCGCATACAATGCACCCGTAAATTCCGCAAGTAAGAGGGAAGATCATGAACAAGCGATCAGGAAAAATTATTCTTGCGATGGTCACGGCGATGGTCTTCGTTAGTGGCTGCAAGACACTCGACGCCTATACGCGCGAAGAGCAGACGAGCAGTGCTACCAAGGGTGCGCTGATTGGTGCCGGCGTGGGCGCTGTTGTAGGCCTCATCTCCGGCGATGACGCTGTTGAGCGTCGCCAGCATGCCCTTATCGGTGCCGGGGTCGGCGCCCTGGCGGGCGGCAGCATCGGTTACTACCAGGACAAGCAGGAGGCTGAGCTTCGGGCTGAACTGGAAGGTACCGGCGTAAGCGTTACGCGCATTGGCGATAACATCACGCTCAACATGCCCGGCAACGTTACATTTGCCACGAACAGCTCGGACCTGAGCCCGGCGTTTTTCGATGTCCTGAATTCGGTAGGTAAAGTGCTGGCTGAGTTTGAGCAAACTGTCGTCGAGGTTGCTGGTCACACGGACAGCACAGGTTCTCACGAATACAATCAGGGCCTTTCGGAACGTCGTGCCAGTGCGGTTTCCTCGTACCTGCAAAGCCATGGCGTAATCCCCGCGCGACTGATTACGGTAGGCATGGGCGAGACCCGTCCAGTTTCCGACAATGGCACGGCCAATGGCCGCCAGATCAACCGCCGTGTAGAAATCACGATGGTACCTATCACCGCCAGCTAAACCGGCGGCAATTACAAGGAAGCGTGGTGGCCAGGGATGGCCTACCACGCTTTTTTTTGTGGCACTCTTGGGTGTCTGCCCCAAAAAAATAATAAGGGCACAGCAGTGAACAAGAGATTCACCAAGCGCGACGACGGTGACTGGATCGAGGTCAGGGGTTTCGTCCGACGACTTCTATCTGACGATAGCGATGGCTCGCGCCATCAGCGCTTCATCATTGACGTTGGTGGTGGCTGGACACTGCTCATAGCGCACAACATTGATCTCGCCAGACGCGTGCCAATTGGCATGGGCGACCGTGTCCAGGTCCGTGGCATGTACGAATGGAACGACCTCGGAGGCCTGGTCCACTGGACGCATGACGACCCACAGGGCATCGAGGACGGTGGCTGGGTGCGTTACCGGCGAAAAATATACAAGTGATATAAAGGAGTTTGGCGAAATTGGGCGTGTACTCCAGGTCCCACGGTGCGCCGCAATAACTGGCGGGGGGACCAGCATGAGACGGAGATGTCCAAACGGATGCTCGTCGACCTCTGCCGCACGCCGATTCGCTTTTTCTTTTCTTCAGGGTTGCTGAAGATAGCAGATCAGCACAAAAAAAGGCCGCTCATCGAGCGGCCTTTTTGCTTGAGTCGAAACTCGCCAACAAAGCAAGTAGCTAAAGGGCCATCGCGTTCCTGACTTTCTTGATCGCGTTTACTTCGAGCTGGCGGATGCGTTCTGCCGATACACCGTATTCGTCCGCCAGGTCGTGCAGTGTCCTCTTGTCCTCGGTGAGCCAGCGCTCTTCGAGGATGTGACGACTACGCTCATCGAGAACGTTCAGCGCGGCACGCATGCGTGTCGATGCATCTGCATTAAAATCAGCAGCCTCGACCTGCTTCGCCGGATCGGAGTCCGGAGCGGGAAGGTAGGCGGCCGGAGTGAAGTTATGTTCGTCATCTGCGTCTGGCGTCGGGTCGAAAATGGTGTCACGCGAATGCAGGCGTTTCTCCATCTCCGTGACTTCCGTGGCGCTGACGCCCAAGTCATCGGCGACAGCCTTGGTTTCAGCGGCTGACAGCCAGGCAAGGCTCTTTTTCTTCTTGCGAAGATTAAAAAACAGCTTGCGCTGTGCCTTGGTCGTCGCGACTTTCACGATACGCCAGTTCTTGAGCACGAACTCGTGAATCTCGGCGCGGATCCAGTGCACGGCAAACGATACAAGGCGTACGTCATACGAGGGATCGAAGCGTTTGACGGCCTTCATGAGGCCGACGTTGCCTTCCTGGATCAGGTCGTTCAGGGGCAGTCCGTAACCCGCGTAGCCCTTGGCGATATGAACAACAAATCGCAGATGCGCCATAACGAGCTCGCGCGCAGCGCCGAGGTCTTCTTCGTCGCGGAAGCGCATAGCAAGCGCCTGTTCGTCTTCTTTCGACAAAACAGGGATGCTGCCAACGGCCTGAATGTAGGCGTCGAGACTGCCTACCGGGCCTGCCAGTGCAAGATCGTGATTACGTGTCGCTAATGCGGCTGTCATGTACTACCTCCGTTATGGCGCTCAATTTTAGCACTCGTCGGTTTAGAGTGCTAACTATTGGCAGTAGTTCCCGATATACCTAAAGAATATTCGTATAAAAAACGGTTAGTTAGGCGTATGACAGCAGAATATTATGTTAAATAATTTGACGTTCCCGCCGGCCGGCCGCCACCGGGAATCCGCAACCGGGGCAAGCAGGACTAAGTTGCGGCGAAAAGCTAGCGCGGCTCGATGCGGCGCATATGGCGCGCGGCAGTAAACCAGGAAGCAAACAAACCAAGGAAAACCCCGAGCCCCACGATAGCAGCGGCCTCGGCAAGGCTCATCGCCGCAATGCTGATATTGCTTTGGTAAAGACCCGCCAGCCGGGCAACCGGCCCCTGCAACAGGAACAGTCCGTAGTAGACGAGTGCAAGTGCCATCAGCCCCCCGAACAACCCATACCAAAAGCCTGTCCACAGGAATGGACGCCGCACAAACGCATTGCTCGCACCGATAAGTTTGGTTACTTCGATCTCGTCACGGCGGTTCTCTATATCGAGGCGAATCGTGTTGCCAATGATCACTATGATCGCGATGCTGAGCAGCGCCGCGCCGATCAGAATCGCCTGGCGTACGATATCGAGGATTGCGTGGAAGCGCTGGACCCACTCGGTGTCGACCTGCACGTATTCCGTTTCAGGCAGATTCTCGAGTTCCTCATGTAACAGCGCCATCGACGCAGCTGTGTTCCCCGCCCCTGGTCGAACCACGAGCGTGTGTGGCAAAGGATTATCCGGCAATTGATCGAGCGCAGCACCGAAGCCGGATTGCTCTTTGAACTCTCCCAGTGCTTGCGACGCACTTATGAACGTGACTGAGTCCACGTCCGCCCTTTGTTCCATGAGGCGGCCAAGCGCCTCGGCCTCGCTTTCGGTCAGTTCCTGCTTCAGAAAGACCGAAAAGTCGAGCGCGTTGTCCCAGCCGCCGCTGATCGATCGTGCATTCTTGACGACGAGGTTGATCGCTGCAGGCAATGCAAGCGTTACGGCAATGACCAGTACTATCATCATGCTGGAGAGCGGATGGCGAAACAGGCGGCCAATAGATGCAAGCGAGGTGCTTGCGTGTCTTGCCATCCAGATTGATATGGGGCCGGACGAACGAACCGGGGCGACGGCGTCGGCATTACGTGTCAGTGCCATTCGTCCGTCTCCCCGCCTTCCTGCAAACGGCCGTCTTCGAGCGCGATGCGCCTGCATCCCAGCTTGTCGATCAGTGCGATGTCGTGACTGGCTATCAGCAACGTTACGCCGACCTCATTAAAACGACGAAAAATGCGCATGACCTCGAGTGACAAATCCGGGTCCAGGTTGCCCGTAGGCTCATCAGCGATTAGCAGTTTCGGGCGAGTAACGATCGCCCGGGCGATACCCACTCGTTGCTGCTCTCCGGCCGACAGCGTTTCCGGGTTTTGTTTTTCTTTGTGCAGCAGACTGACCTGGTCGAGCGCAGCGCGAACGCGGCGACCCGCATCCCGGTGACCGACACCGGCAATAATCAACGGCAGGGCGACGTTATCGAAAACCGGTCGATCATATAAAAGCTTATGGTCCTGGAAGACCATGCCGATTTGCCGCCTGTACTTCGGAATCCTTCGGCGTTTCACGCGCCGCGTATTCTGCCCATCAACGATGACCTGGCCACTGGAAGGGCGTTCAATCAATGCGATCAACCTGAGCAACGTACTTTTGCCGGCGCTTGAATGGCCCGTGACGAACATCATCTCACCTTTATCGACGGTGAGACTGAGGCCGGACAGTGCTTCCTGTCCCCCGGGGAATCGCTTCGTGACGTTCTCGAGTAGGATCATCAATTCGCGGCTTTAGCTCTGGTGGCCCGATGCGAGCAACGCATCGACGAAGTCTTCAGCCGAGAAAGGCTGCATGTCCTCGGCCGCTTCACCGATCCCGATAAAGCGAACCGGAACGCCGATGCGATCGGCGATGCCCAAAAGAATGCCACCCTTGGCGCTGCCATCCAACTTTGTCACCGTGAGCCCGGTCAGCCCGAGCGCCTCGTGGAATTTTTCGGCTTGCACCAGGGCGTTCTGACCCTGACTTGCATCGAGGACGAGCATAATTTCATGCGGTGCCGTTTCATCGCGCCGGCTAATCACACGCTTGACCTTGGCTAGTTCGTCCATGAGACCGGTCTGGCTTTGCAGTCGACCCGCGGTATCGGCCAGGAGAATGTCCACATCGCGTGCGCGCGCCGCATCCATGGCGTCGAAAATTACAGCTGCCGGATCGGCGCCGGCATGCTGCGCGATTACCGGTACGCCGTTGCGATCACCCCAGGCCTGAAGTTGCTCGACAGCCGCGGCCCGAAACGTGTCGCCGGCCGCAAGCATGACGGAGTAGCCCTGGTCCCTGAAGCGGCGCGCAAGCTTGCCAATCGTCGTGGTCTTGCCCGCTCCGTTAACGCCGACCATCAGAATAACGAACGGACCATCCGGCTTCTCGATCGTCAACGGCTTTTCTACTGGAGCGAGGATCTCGCGCAGGATGTTGCGCAGCCCTTGCTGCAGCGCTTCGACATCCTTCAGTTCCTTGCGCGCCAGCTTTTTCTGCAGGTCTTGGATAATACGTTCCGTCGTATCGACACCGACGTCTGCCATGACGAGCAGGCTTTCGAGTTCCTCGAGTGTGTCTTCGTCAATCTTGCCGCCTGGTGCGAGGTTCGCAAGGTCATAGGTCAGCCAGCTATCGCCCTTGTTGATGCGAGCACGCAGGCGCTTGATGAAGCCTTCCTTCTTCTCGGGCTTTTCCTTTTTCCCAAACATACGGTTACGATTCTCGACTAAGAACGGGGTGACGATGACCAAACGAAAACAAAGCAATAAATCCCAGGCGGGACGGCTGCGTATTGTAGCCGGAAATTGGCGCAGTCGCCTTTTGGAAATTGCGCACGTCGAAGGGCTGCGCCCAACCTCGGAGCGAATACGTGAGACGTTGTTCAACTGGCTGGCGCCGCGAATACAGGGTGCCCGCTGCCTGGATTTGTATGCGGGAACAGGGGCGCTGGGTCTGGAGTCGCTCTCGAGAGGCGCGGCAATCGCAGTTTTTGTCGAAGTATCCCGGGCTGGCGCACAGCAACTGAGAAGAAATATTGATTTGCTCAATGCCGGGAATGCGATGGTTCTGCAGCGGGATGCGCTCGAGTACCTGCACAGCAATCCGGAGGAAAAATTCGATATCGTGTTCCTGGACCCACCCTTCGCTGCCGACTTGCTGGATGAAACGTGTAGACTGTTGGTGCAAAAGCAATTGCTGGCGGAGGGAGCGCTCATCTATATTGAACAAGATCGGTCAAACGCCGAGCCTGAGTTGCCCGAAGGCTGTCAGGTGCTAAAGAACAAGACCGCAGGCAATGTGCGCTACATGCTGGTGCAGGTCGGAGGAAGCGACGGACAATGAATGTTTCAGCGATGTATCCGGGGACTTTTGATCCCATTACTTTCGGCCACGAGGATTTTGTGCGTCGCGCTTCAAAGCTGTATGAGAAGGTCGTCGTTGCTGTAGCCGCCGATACAGGACCGAAGAAAACGATGTTCTCGTTCGCTGAGCGCGTCGATTTGGCACAACGATCGCTGGCGGACATCGACAACGTCGAGGTGAAGGGCTACAAGGGGCTGACGATCGACTTTGCCGTCGAAAATGATCTCGCGGTTATCGTGCGTGGTTTGCGGGCTGTTTCCGATTTCGAATATGAATTTCAGCTTGCCAGTATGAACCGCGTACTGACGCAAAAGGTCGAGACAGCCTTTCTTACGCCGACCGACAAATACACGTTCATATCCTCCACGCTCGTGCGCGAAGTTGCGCAGCTTGGTGGCGACGTAACGGAGTTTGTTTCGCCGCTCGTCAAGGATGCGTTACTAAGGAAAGTCGGGCGCGCCTGATCAGGTTTGGCAGGAACTGCAGTAGTAGGTACTGCGCTGCCCCTGCACGATCGCCTTGATCACGGTATTGCAGCTTCGGCAGTGCTCGCCTTCGCGGCCATACACTTCTAACTGCTGCCTGAAATAACCGGGTTCGCCATCCCCACCGTAGAAATCGCGTAACGTGGTCCCGCCAGCGCTGATGGCCCTGCTCAGAACATCCCTGATCGCATCGGCCAACGCATCATAGCGGTGGCGTGCGATACGTCCTGCGGCGCGCTTGGGATTAATGCCGGAAAGAAACAACGACTCGCTCGCGTAGATATTGCCGACACCGACGACAATCTGCGCATTCATGATGAATTGCTTCACGCTGACTTTGCGGCCACGTGATTTCCTCCAAAGGTACTCGCCGTCAAACTCGTCGCCCAAAGGTTCGGGTCCCAGTTTTGCAAGCAGAGGATGTTTGAGCGGTTCCTTGCACCAGTGGAGTGAGCCGAAGCGCCGGGGGTCACGAAA
>CALDZH010000182.1 GCA_937944275.1 uncultured Woeseiaceae bacterium | reverse complement strand
CGACGATCATGAACACGGCGTGGCACTCGTACCAAATAATGAATGGGGACGCCGGCTGCTCACCAGCTTTGTGACCGAATTCGAGGGGCTGGGAGGAACGGTTCTCGACTATCGGACATACACGCCTGGCAACCAGGACTTTTCCAACGAGATAGAAAATCTCATGGGGCTTACAGGCAGCGTTCGCCGGTACCAGCGCCTGCGTGCAAATATCGGCGGTGCCCTGCAATTTGACCCCCGCCGTCGCCAGGACACGGACTTTATTTTTCTTGCAACAGACGCTTCTGCCGGCCGCCTGCTCAAGGCGCAACTCAAGTTTCACTACTCGGGTGACATCCCCGTGTATTCGACATCGTCCGTCAACTCTCTGGACGGCCGCTCCAATGCAGACATGAACGGCGTCATGTTTGCCGACACGCCGTGGGTCGTAGATCCGCAGCCCTGGATTGCACATCTGCCTGGTCAATTTGCTGAGTACTGGCCCGAAGAACGCCGTTTGGCTCGTTTGCATGCAATGGGGTATGACGCCTACAACCTCATCGCATCGCTTTACGCCGTACGCGGGGGCACGATGGATGAGCTCGACGGCGCGACAGGTTCCCTGTTCCTGGACGTAAATGGTCGCGTACATCGCCGCCTCGCATGGGCGCAATTCCAGCGAGGCGAGGTCGTCGCACTGCCGGACCAGCTGGACGTCGGTGGTCCGATTCAGGACTTGAGCGGTGATGGCAAGATTATCGAGCCGGATGGAGCGGATGAATCGCCTTGGGACGTGGAATTACAGGAACTCTAGGCGACCACGCCGAGCAGCTCGCCCACGAATTTCTCCTTGAGCAGGGCTTGCGTCCCGTCGCACGCAACTTCCGCAGCCGCGGTGGTGAAATCGACCTGATCATGCTCGATGACCGCTGCCTTGCTTTCATCGAAGTTCGCTACCGAGGCTCGTCGGGGTTCGTGAAACCTGTGGTTACAGTCGATTATCACAAGCAACGCAAGATTATTCGTACCGCTGCGATGTTTACTGCGCGCAACCACCGATTTTCTGACCTCGCCATGCGTTTTGATGTCGTTGCCCTCGAAGGTGCAGATCGACCTGCCATCAATTGGATTCGCGATGCCTTTCGTCCCAATGACTCGACCCTGTGAGCCCTGCTAGTATTTGCCTGAATTCTTCTTCCGGAGCAATCATGGATCCATTAACCCGAATTCGCGATCACTTTGCAGAAAGCATTGCGACCAAACAAACGTCTGCGGAAGCACTTGCCGAAAGCATCGCTTCTGGCGGACGCGTCATGAGTGACGCACTCCTCGCCGATGGCAAGATCCTGAGTTGTGGTAATGGCGGATCAGCTGCGGACTCACAGCACTTTTCTTCGGAATTGCTAAACCGTTTTGAAATGGAACGACCGGGCTTGCCTGCAATGGCACTGACCACGGACGCATCGACCGTGACGTCAATCAGCAATGACTATTCTTACGAAGAAATATTCTCGAAACAGGTGCGCGCATTGGGCAAACCACAAGACGTACTTCTCGGCATCTCGACATCGGGCAATTCGGAGAATGTGATTCGCGCCATTACCGCCGCGCATGAGCGTGGTATGAGGGTGGTAGCACTGTCAGGCCGCGACGGCGGCCGCATGGCGGATATGTTCGAAGAGGGGGATGTCGAGATTCGCGTGCCGGCAACCCGGACTGCGCGTATCCAGGAAGTACACCTGCTGGTGATTCACTGCCTTTGCGACCTGATCGACACAGCATTGCTGGGTTCGTAAGAACGAAAGTCAGTTTACTTGACAATTGTCAGATGTGGGCGCGAGCGCGCCTCTTCCGCTTCTTCCTTAAGTTCGGGTGATGCGGGCTGCTCCGAGTCGTGCGAAAAGATCATGCCCTGCCCTGTCTCGCGCGCATAGATCCCCACAACAGCGCGTATCGGCGCCCAGACATCAAAGGGCACACCACCAAATCTGGCTCGGAAGCTTACCGCGTCGTTAGTCAGCTTGAGATTGTGCGCAGCGGCTTCACTGATATTCAGAATAATCTTGCCGTCCTTTATGTGCTCTCTCGGCACAGATACGCCATCAAAAGACGTATCAACGACAATGTGCTGTGTGTGTGCGTTGTCACCCATCCACTCGTGCATTGCACGAATGAGGTAAGGACGTTTTGACAGGCTGGGCTGGCTCATATTGTTCCTGAGCATGTGAAATACAACGCGTAGCTTACCACCGTTTTGCCGGGCTGCGCGGGAGGTAACATAACGTCATAAAAAAATCCCGGCTCAGCGGCCGGGATTTCTTGGCATACCATTCAACGGTTCGCAATTACAGCCTCATTTCCTGCTCCAACTCGGTCAGGCTTTGCTGGAAGGAACGACGGGCAAATACACGATTCATGTATTCCTCAATAGGCTCGGCGTCGGCACCAAGATCCACGCCATAAGCCGGCAAACGCCACAACAGCGGTGAAATCGTGCAATCCACCAGCGAGAATTCCTCGCTCAGGAAATATGGCCGCGCACCGAATAATTCGATGCTCTGCAGAATGCTCTCACGCAACATCTTGCGAGATTTAGTGCCGAGCCTGCCGTCACTACTGTGCTCGGCCTCTTCTGCAATCGAGTACCAATCGGTCTCGATGCGAAATAGCGCCAGGCGGAATTGTGCGCGCGTTACCGGATCTACAGGCATCAACGGCGGGTGCGGAAAACGTTCGTCCAGATACTCGATGATCACGCGAGAGTCGTACAACGTCAGATCACGATCGACCAGCGTCGGCACCGAATGGTACGGATTGAGATCCATGAGATCCTCGGGCAATTCAGGCCCGGGAATATTTGAAATTTCAATATTGATGTTCTTCTCAGCCAGTACCAGCCGTGCGCGATGACTGTGAATATCTGTTGGCCGGGAAAACAGCGTCATTACTGAGCGCCTGTTGGAAACTACTGCCATCATTAAACGTCCTTCCAGATCTGCTTCTTGAGTTGTGTGGACAATATGAAGAAAAAGATCAGGAACATTATTACCCAGACACCAAGCTTGCGGCGTTCCGAGCGAATTGGCTCCGCAATGTACGCAAGGAAATTGACCGTGTCACGTACGAAATCATCGTACTCCTCAGCATCCATCGATCCGGCGCTCAATTGCTCGAAGCCTTCAAACGTCGTAGTGACCGACCCGTCTTCATTCTCATGTTTATCGAAATTTACCGCCTGGTAACCCTGCAACTCCCACAACACATGCGGCATGCTCGTTCCGGCAAGTACCAGGTTATCTACGCCGGTGGGGCTGGCTTCTGATACATAGAATCCCTTAAGGAAGTTGTAGACGTAGTCGGCACCTCTTGCGCGGGCCATCAAGGAAAGATCGGGCGGCGTCTTGCCATACCAGCGTGCCCCATCAGCGGCCGGCATTGCCGTCTGAATCGTCTCGAACGTCTTGTCGGCATTGAACATCAGGTTGTCCATCAATTGTTCTTCCGACAAATTGAGCGTCTTTCCGATCGTATTGTAACGAACGTACTGTGCCGAGTGGCAGCCCGAGCAGTAATTCATGAAATTACGCGCACCGCGCTGCAGTGACGCAACATTATCCGGGTCGATGCCAGCAGGCTTCATGTGCGAACCACCACCGCCCGCAGCGTAACCCTGCGTCGTTACAAAGCATGCGCCCAGTGCCATCAAGCTGGCAAACTTTTTTAACTTAGTCATGGTAGACCACCCTGTCCGGCACCGGCTTCGTCTTGTCCATTGCCGTGTAAAACGGCATGAGCAGGAAGAAAGCGAAATACAGAACCGAGAAGATGCGTGCCAGCATCACGTATGCACCTTCTGCCGGCGCCAGGCCAAGCAGCAACAAGGCGAAGAAGGTGATGACAAACACGGTCAATGCAGACTTGTACATCCATCCGCGGTAGCGAATTGATCGTACTCTCGAGCGATCAAGCCACGGCAGGAATACCGGTAACAGTACCGCCGCCACGAACAGGATAAAGCCCCAAAGCTTGTCCGGAACGGCGCGCAGAATGGCGTAATACGGCGTGAAGTACCAGACCGGCGCAATATGCTCCGGCGTGGCCGTCATATTGGCTGGATCGAAGTTCGCATGCTCCAGGAAGTAGCCGCCCATATCCGGGGCGAAAAACACAACCGCAGAAAAAATCATCAGAAAGACAATGATGCCTACGAGGTCCTTGGACGTGTGATAGGGATGGAAGGCAATCCCGTCAAGCGGCTTGCCCGACTCATCTTTGAGCTTCTTGATATCGATGCCATCGGGATTGTTCGATCCGACTTCATGCAACGCCACGATGTGCACAAAGACCAGGCCGATCAAGGCGAGCGGCAGCACTATGACGTGCAGCGCGAAGAAGCGATTCAGCGTGATATCTGAAATTGCGTAATCGCCGCGGATTATCTCGACGAGCGCGTCGCCGACGACCGGGATGGCGCCGAACAAGGAAATGATGACCTGCGCACCCCAGTAGGACATCTGACCCCACGGCAACAGGTAGCCCGCGAATGCTTCTGCCATGAGTACCAGGAAGATCAACATGCCGATCAGCCAGATCAGTTCGCGCGGCTTCTGGTACGAGCCGTACAGCATCGCGCGGAACATGTGCAGGTACACGACGATGAAGAAGAACGATGCGCCGGTAGAATGCATATACCGAATCAACCAGCCCCATTCGACATCGCGCATGATGTACTCGACGGAGGCAAACGCCTCTGCCGCCGACGGCTTGTAATTCATCGTCAGAAAAATGCCCGTCAGCAACTGGATGGCGAGTACTACAAAGGCGAGCACGCCAAAGACGTACCACCAGTTGAAGTTCTTCGACGCGTAGTACTTGGTGACATGATGCTCCATCGTCTTGGTGAACGGGAAGCGATCATCGATCCATTTCATGAAACCGCCTTGCGGTTTGCCAACTTCTGCTTCGATCCTGGCCATTTACGCTGCTCCCGTATCCTGACCGATCAGAATCAGGTCATCCCTGACGAACCGGTGCGGCGGAACCCGCAGGTTGGTAGGTGCCGGAACACCTTTGAAAACACGTCCGGCGAAATCGAACTTCGAGCCATGGCAGGGACAGAAGAACCCGCCGCCCCAGCCCTCAGCCGGACGCACCTCGAAATCCTCGAGCGGCGCGCACCCGAGGTGGGTGCATGAGCCCTCGACGACGAGATACTCAGGTTTCAATGAACGCGTTGCATTCGCCGCGTAATCAGGCTGCTGTTCGACGACCTCGGAGTCCGGGTCGCGCAACTGATCAATGGCGTCCGGCAAGGAGGCCAGCATTTTTTCGTCACGGCGAAGCACGAATACTAGCTTGCCGCGCCAGAGGACGCGGACCATCTCGCCCGGCTGCATCGAGCCCAGCGGCACTTCTACTGGCGCACCGAGCGCCTGCGCACGGGCGCTGGGCTTCAGCGATGATATGAACGGTACTGCCACGAAACCGGCACCAACGGCTCCGGTAGCAACAGTTGCAACAGTAAGAAAATGACGCCTATTGCGATCAAGGTCGTCTTCGGTCATCAGGCACTCCCATTAAGCCGCTCTCGTCGACGGCCTCAGCGCTTTTTTGCTTTGTTTCGAAAATGGTAGATTTGCAGCAAACCCGGTTTACCGTCAGGATGACGGGTGCCCCGGACCTAGGTGCGGAACCACGGCGCATTATACACGCGGCCAATCGACATTGGCTAGATGCTAAAAAGGGATGTTTGAGGACAGCCAGTGCATCACATGGCGAATTTCAAGTCAGCTCTGGTCTTCTTATTACAGTCGATTGTCGTCGGGCTGGCGGTCGCGTTCGTCGTTGTGCTCGTTCGGCCTGACCTCATGCCGGGCCTGGGCGACAACGAATCCGGCCCCGCCAGCTATGCAGATGCCGTATCGCTGAGCGCCGCGTCTGTCGCAAACATTTATACGAAGCGCCTCGTGCAGGAGACGAACGCGAATACGGACCGTCCGCGATTTCGGGTCGATACGGCCTTCGCGTCAGCCGTCGTTCTCGACGAGGAGGGCTATCTCGTCACGAATTATCACGTTTTCCAGGATGAACCAACGGAAATTCGGGTGCAATTCAGCGACGGCCGCATAGCGGAACCGCAGATTGTCGGTCTCGATGCTGAGACCGACCTCGCCCTGCTGAAGGTGGATATGCCTGATCTAAGCCCTATCAGCCTCGCCGATTCCGCTGAGCTGCGTATTGGAGACGTCGTCCTTGCCATAGGCAACCCTTACGGACTGTCGACGTCCGTGACCCAGGGAATCGTCAGTGCGACTGGACGTAACCTCTATCAATTGGTGACATTCGCCAACTTTATCCAGACCGATGCGGCCATCAACGCCGGCAATTCAGGGGGCGCGCTGGTCAATAGTCTTGGCGAACTGGTCGGTATCAACACAGCAGTGCTTGCGCAAGACACGGGTACCGAGGGTATCGGTTTTGCCATTCCAGTGGACCTCGTGCGCGGCGTCGTCGAACAAATCAAGCTGAATGGCCGCGTTATTCGAGGCTATATGGGCCTTCTTCCGGATGATCTGACGAATGCCGAGCGAATTGCCAATGGCGTGGAGGGAGATTCCGGCATCATGCTCATGAATGTCTATGAAGGCGGGCCCGCCGCAGCAGCCGATTTGCGGGTGGGGGATATCATCCTCGAAATCAACGGCGAGCCTGTCTACTCTCAGCGCCAGGCACTACTGATTTCGGCCAGCACGGCACCGGGAGATTCTGTCGATGTCCTCGTTCTGCGCGATGGGCAACGATTCACGACGACCATAACAGCCGGCGAGCGGCCTCAGGGACTTTACGACACAAGCGAATAGCTGCCGGCGCGAACCGGGCTGCTCCTATACGATCCGGCGTATCGCCGCGCCAAGCTGACTGAGTTTTTCTTCGATGCGCTCGTAGCCGCGATCGACGTGATAAATGCGGTCAACCACCGTTTCCCCGTCGGCGGCAAGGCCGGCCAGCACCAGCCCGGCTGATGCACGCAGGTCCGTCGCCATGACAGGCGCCGCATTGAGCTTTTCGACACCCGTGCAGATAGCCGTGTGTCCTTCGAGCTGGATGTTTGCGCCCATGCGCTGCATCTCGAGCACATGCTGGAAACGGTTTTCAAAAATTGTCTCGGTAATAGTGCCCACGCCCTCTGCGACAGCATTCATGGCGCAAAACTGTGCCTGCATATCGGTTGGGAAAGCCGGGTAGGGTGCGGTCCGGATATCGATAGCCTTGGGGCGCCTGCCCTGCATGTCGATCTCGATCCAGTCGTCTCCGGTTTCGATGTGAGCGCCAGCTTCGGCCAGCTTTATTAACACTGCCTCCAGCGTGTCCGGAGCGGTTCGGACCGCGCGAATTCTGCCCCCCGTCATTGCGGCCGCGACGAGGTAGGTACCCGTCTCGATACGATCCGGCAACACCGGGTACGCCGTTCCGCCCAGCTTGTCGACACCCTGCACGACGATCGTGCTGCTGCCGGCTCCCTCAATTTTCGCACCCAGACCAATAAGAAAGTTGGCAAGATCGGTCACCTCGGGTTCGCGCGCCGCATTTTCCAGCACGGACTCACCTTCTGCGAGCACGGCTGCCATCAGCAAATTTTCTGTGCCGGTTACCGTCACCATGTCAAATACGATGTGCGCACCTCGCAGGCGCTCAGCGCGGGCTTTGATAAAGCCGTCTTCCACAACAACATTAGCACCCATAGCCTGCAGCCCGGCGACATGGAGATTCACCGGTCGTGCGCCTATTGCGCACCCGCCCGGCAGGGAAACGTCAGCCTCACCGAAGCGCGCAACCAACGGGCCCAGGACAAGAATCGATGCCCGCATGGTTTTGACCAACTCGTAAGGCGCCTGCCGCCGGTCGACGTTACTTGCGTCGATTTCGACGCCCTGTTGATCATCAACCGTGACCTGCACGCCCATCATCTGTAGCAACGAGAGCATGGTCGTGACGTCCTTGAGGTGCGGCACATTGCTCACGGTCACCTTTTCGGAAGCCAAAAGGGTGCCGGCCAGAATAGGCAGGGCCGCATTTTTAGCTCCCGAGATCCTCACGCTACCGGACAGCGTGGCGCCACCCTTAATCGAAAGCTTGTCCACGCCTCAGGCTCCGCCGCCCGCCTCGCGCCACTCTTCCGGCGTCAGGGCCTTGATAGACATTGCGTGTATCTCGTTGCCCATAAGCGATCCCAGGCATTTGTACACGAGTTGATGGCGTGCCAATGGACGCTTGCCCGCAAATTCGGCAGCTACGACGAGCGCCTCGAAATGAGTATTATCGTTGCTCATGACCTTGACGATTGCACCGTCAAATCCGGCCTCGATCAGTTGTGTTACTTCAGATGGGTCCATGCTTTTCTGGCCACGCTTGAATCAGGGTCGCGCAGTTTAACCGTAATTTCGTTCGCGTCCTAACGAAGAACGCGGTTTTGTGTATCATAGCCGACCGACTCGATAACGTATTCCTGATGCTTGGCAATATTCTCCTCTTAATCGCAGGTCTCGTACTCCTTATATGGGGTGCTGACCGGTTTGTACACGGCGCGGCCGCAATGGCACGAAATCTCGGCATCGCGCCGCTGTTGATCGGTCTTACTGTCGTGGCGTTTGCGACCTCCGCGCCTGAGATCCTGGTCTCGATTGTTGCCGCGCTGCAACACGAGCCGGGTCTGGCGTTCGGCAATGCAATCGGGTCAAATATCGTAAACATTGGCCTTGTTCTTGGCCTGACGGCGATGATCAGACCAATCAAGCTGGAATCTGCGACATTGCGACGCGAAATGCCTGCCCTTCTGGCCGTGACCTTACTGACTGTCTCGTTGTTTCTGGATACGTTCCTGAGTCGCATCGATGGCATCGTGATGCTCACGGGCCTGGTCATCGTCATGGTCTGGCTGGCGCGCCTTGGAATGCGCTCGGCCGCAAATGATCCCATAGCACAGGATTTCGACGCAGAAATCCCGACCGACGTCTCCATGTTAATGGCCAGCATCTGGCTACTGGTAGGCCTTGGCACTCTCTTGATTGGAGCCGAATTGCTGGTAGACGGCGCCATAGGCATCGCCAAGCTCCTTGGCGTATCGGAAGTGGTTATCGGCATCACGGTCGTGGCCTTTGGCACCAGTCTGCCGGAACTGGCCGTATCGCTCGCCAGCGCACTGAAAGGAGAATATGGCCTGGCGATTGGCAATATCGTAGGTTCAAACATCTTTAATCTGCTCGCCGTAATCGGTGTTGCGGCGACGATTCAACCGTCGGCAATGGCACCTACGGTGCTTTCGTTGCACATTTTCGTCATGGTGGCATTCACGCTTGTGTTGTTTGCCATGACGTATGACTATGACGGCAAGGCCCAGCTCTCACGCCTCGAGGGGTTCGCACTGTTGGTTGCGTTCATCGCTTACGATGGTTATGTCATCGCACAAAACATTTAGCTCAAAACATATAGAATACGGGCAATGAAACTGCTGAGGGCGACCATTGCCTGATACGCTGACAAAGAACGAGCTACTCGCGTTGGCTGCTAATGTTCTCGACATCGAAGCGCGCGCCGTCGATTCACTCAAATCCCGTCTCAACGAAGATTTCGTTGCTGCCTGCCAGTTGTGCATGGATACGCCAGGGCGGATCGTCGTCACTGGCATGGGTAAGTCGGGGCACGTAAGCAACAAGATTGCTGCCACACTGGCATCGACCGGCACGCCCGCTTTTTTTATGCACCCGGCGGAAGCCAGCCATGGCGACCTCGGCATGATAACCAGCCAGGACCTGTTGCTCGCTATCTCCTACTCGGGCGAAACTGCCGAGGTGGTCACGATCATTCCGTTGGTCAAGCGCATGGGCGCCAAACTCGTTTCGATCACCGGTAATCCTCTGTCGACTATGGCGCAAGCAGCTGACGTACACCTCGATATCAGTGTCGAGGAAGAAGCCTGCCCTCTGAATCTCGCTCCGACGGCAAGTACGACTGCAACACTGGCGATGGGCGATGCACTGGCAGTCGCCCTGCTCAAGAAACGGGGCTTCACGGCGGAAGACTTCGCGCGATCGCATCCGAGCGGCAGCCTTGGCAAGCGGCTGTTGCTGCGTGTGTCCGTTGTAATGCGCACCGGCGACCGGGTGCCATCGGTCGGCGTTGACGTCACTTTACGCGACGCCCTGCTGGAGATGACCGACAAGGGCCTGGGCATGACAGCGATTGTTAATGACAAAAACAAAATTCTCGGTATCTACACGGATGGAGACCTGCGCCGCACGCTGGACACAGGTGCCGACATCCGTACGACGATAATTCGGGATGTCATGCACGAAAACTGCAAAACGACGTCTGCCGACGTGCTTGCGGCCGAAGCGCTACACCTCCTGGAAGAAAACAAGATCACATCGCTACTCGTTGCCGACGACGACGACACACTAATCGGCGCATTGAATATCCATGATCTGTTTCGCGAGGGCCTGATGTGAACAGTGGTCTCAATAAGCTGGGCGACATCGGTCTCGTCGCTTTCGATGTCGACGGTGTTTTTACCGATGGCCGAATCAATATTTCGGACGATGGCGTAGAGACCAAGGCGTTTCACACGCAGGATGGCTACGGTGTTCGCCAATTGATCAAGGCCGGCATCGCTGTCGCTGTAATCAGCGGCCGAAAAAGCGGTGCGGTCGAGAAACGTATGGCGGAACTCGCCGTGCCGCATGTTGTACTTGGTTGCCCGGACAAGGTCGCGGCTATGAATAAGCTTGCCGCGGCCCTTGATGTTGCCATCACCAACTGTGCCTATGTGGGCGACGATATGCCGGACCTGCCCTTGCTGGAGCATGTGGGCTTCTCAGTCGCGGTTGCCAACGCGGTTCCTGCGCTACTGGAGAAGTGTGACTATGTGACACGCAAGCCCGGCGGTTTCGGCGCCGTCCGCGAAGTTTGCGACCTCGTGATTACGGCGCGTGGCAGCGCTGACCAATGAGTCCTCGAAGCATCATTCTTCTAATAACCCTCGCCGCTGCGGCGCTGGGAAGTTGGTATCTTTCGCGGGCGAATCGCGCGAGCGAGGTCGACAAATTGCCCTACGATATGCAACACCGCGGGTATTACCTGAAAAACGCTCGTATTCTCGGAACCGATGAGGATGGCAGCCTCCTGTACGAAATTGAGGCCGCACACGCAGAACAAGAAACTAAAGACCGAATCGAATTTGCAGAGGTTCGTATACGATACTCTCCTGATGCTGACGTACCGTGGATTGTGCATGCGGATGAAGCAACTTTGCGTGAAGGCAGCCCACGCATTGAATTGCGAGGTCATGTGCGTGCCGTCAGCACCAGCGGCGACGAAGATGGAGACACGGAGATTCGGACGCAGTACCTGGAGTTTGATCCCGAGAAATATACCGCCGAAACTGATGAAAGAGTCCAGATTCGCATTGGCGTGCGCAGCCTTACAGCGACGGGCATGCTAGCATCACTGAACGATGACAGGGTCGAACTGAAGTCCAACGTCCGCGGAAAGATAGCCCCTTAGAATGAGAATTTCACGAAGCGAAAAGTCCCATTGGGTATGCGGGATCGTACTGCTGATTGTGCCACTGCTGTCCGGCGCACAGGTCAACGATCTCGACATGCGTCTGCCAATGAATATCGATGCCGATAACACGACGATCGATGGCAAGAATTCGATGATCATATTTAATGGCCTGCGCCTGACGCAGGGCAACGTGAGCATCCAGGCAGACGAAGGCCGCGCTACGCGCATGGAACTCGAAGACAGTACCTGGCACTTTTCGGGCAACGTGATCATCGATATCGGAGCAGGACACATCGAATGTGACGCGGCCGATCTTCTGTTCGATGAGTTTCGACTTAAACAGGCTATTGTGACCGGTTCGCCTGCCCGCTACGATTTGCAGCGACCCGGCACCGATGAAATCACGCACGCCGAGGCAGGTCACTTATCCTATGATGTAGACGCCGGCCTGATCGAGTTCTCTGACGAGGCGACCATCACCGAGGGTGGCAACCAGATCTCATCGAGCGTGCTGGTCTACAACATCACCGAGCAACGTATCAATGCCGACTCATCCGGAGAGGACGACAATCGGGTGCGCATCACGTATACACCCGCCAACGGGGTCGAGCCAACAGATGAAGACGCTGCTGGTGATGACGAGGAACCCGGGAATCAATGAGTATTCTCAGCGTCCAGAACATCTCCAAGAGTTACAAGCTGCGCAAAGTCGTCAAGAGTCTGTCCCTTGAGATAAAGAGCGGCGAAGTGGTTGGACTGCTAGGCCCGAACGGCGCCGGCAAGACGACTGCGTTCTACATGATTGTCGGACTCATTGCGGCCGACAAAGGCAAGATACTGCTTGATGGCAAGGACCTGACGGCGCAGCCGATGCATCGGCGAGCCAAACTCGGGCTCGGATACCTGCCCCAGGAAGCGTCTATCTTCCGCAAACTGACGGTTGAGCAAAACATCCTGGCAATCCTTGAGAACCGTGACGATCTCGACCGCGCAGGGCGGGAGCAGGAACTCGAAAACCTGCTCGACGAGTTGCACGTTGGCCATGTGCGCGCCAGCCCGGGAATCAGCTTGTCAGGTGGCGAACGGCGCCGCGTGGAAATCGCGCGTGCATTGGCTGCCAATCCGCTGTTTGTCCTGCTCGACGAACCGTTCGCCGGAGTCGATCCGATCTCGGTGCTGGATATCCAGCGAATCATCCGACACCTTTGCGAGCGCGACATTGGGGTACTGATTACTGACCATAATGTACGGGAAACGCTCGGTATCTGCGGTCACGCCTATATACTCAGTGACGGTAGCCTTATCGCAGAAGGCTCTCCGGAAGAAATTCTCGAAAATCAGCATGTACGAGAAGTGTATCTCGGACAGGAATTCAAACTCTGAGGCAAAATGAGGGCATAAGGCCTTGACTGTGCCGTGACCGCCCATAGAGTAGTAGTTGTCAATGCTAAAACCTACGCTGCAATTAAAACTCGGTCAGACGCTGACCATGACACCGCAATTGCAGCAAGCTATACGCTTGTTACAGCTCCCGGTCCTCGACCTGAACGCACAGATTCAGGAAGCCCTCGAAGAAAACATAATGCTCGAGATGGAGGACCTTCCCGACGTCCCGACCACCAGTGCTGACACTACTGCCGAAGTCGAAACGATCAAAGCCGACGAACTCTGGCAAACACGCACGACCGAGCGCATCCAGGACGGTGGCTGGAACGGCGAAGGACGCCCGATCTCGGAATTTGCGGATGAGTCCGGCCAGTCGCTGCGCGATCACCTGCTCTGGCAGATAGAGATGGAACACTTCTCACCGCGAGAAGTTGTCATCGGCGAGGCCATTGTCGACTCAATTAATGATGACGGTTATCTCGAGACAGGACTGGACGACATCCTCGCCAGTCTCGACGAGACGCCACCTGCTACCGAGAAAGAGGTCGAAAGAACACTAACCAAGATCCAGCATCTCGATCCGATCGGTGTCGGCGCGCGCTCCTTGTCGGAGTGCATCGTCCTGCAACTTAGCCATCTCGATTGGGAAACGCCTGGGCTGCAATTAGCGATCGAGATCGCTGCAGATCACCTGGACCTCGTTGCTACGCGCGACTATGGGGAGTTACGGCGCGGTCTGAGAACTACCGAAGACGGTCTGCATGATGCTCTGGCGCTTATTCGCAGCTGTAACCCGAGACCCGGGACAGCCGTAAGCTCGGCGGCAGCCGAGTACGTCATCCCTGATGTCTTCGTGCGCAAGGTTGATAATCGCTGGCAGGTCGAAATCAGCCCGACCGGTGTGCCGCGACTCTCGGTCAACCAGCAGTACGCAAACCTTCTGCGCGGTAGCGGAGAGCACGCCGTGTTGAAATCTCAGCTGCAGGAGGCGCGCTGGCTGATTCGCAGCCTGGAGATCCGCAATGAAACACTGTTGAAAGTGGCCACGAGCATCGTGTCACGGCAGACATCGTTTCTGGAGCACGGTGACGAGGCTATGAAACCCATGGTCCTGCGTGACGTCGCCGAAGAGATCGGAAAGCACGAGTCAACGATTTCACGTGTAACCACTAACAAGTACATGCACACGCCGCGTGGCGTGTTTGAATTCAAGTACTTTTTCTCATCTCACCTGTCGTCGGACAACGGCGAGGACCAGTCCTCAACCTCAGTTCGCGCGAAAATCCGTAAACTCATTGGCGCCGAGAACCCCGCCAAACCTCTGAGTGATAGCAAGATCACGAACTTACTGAAGGATGAAGGCGTTACAGTTGCGAGGCGGACCGTTGCGAAGTACCGTGAGGCTATGAATATTCCCTCGTCAAGCGACCGCAGGGTCCGCGAAACGCGGTAGATAAATAGGTAGCAAACACTACATGAAGGAGGGACCCGAGACTGTTATTCTGAACCCGCAGGTAAATCAAGAATATGGGAGATCATTATGCAATTGAATGTTTCAGGCCATCATGTCGAGGTAACTGAATCCATGAGAGACTATGTCGGCGCAAAAGTAGAGAAAATTGCCCGACACTTTGACATTGTGTCTGACGTCCAATGTATCCTGACCGTCGAAAAGCTAAGGCACAAAGCTGAAGCAACTGCCAGCGTTAACGGTGGAACTATCTACTGCGATCACACCGAAGAAGATATGTACGCCGCAATCGATGGCCTTGTCGACAAACTCGAACGGCGAGTGCGCAAATACAAGGAACGACTTGTTGATCACCACGCCAGAGACAAACATAAAATGAACTTCGCCTGATCAGGCAATGCCGGCGCGGTCAACAGCCGCGCCGGCTGTCTCAGCCCCGAATCCAATCACTATGACGCTTCAAGAAATCATCAAGCCGGACGGCGTCTTATGTAATGCGTCTGCACGCAGCAAGAAACACTGTCTCGAGATACTCAGCGAACTGCTGATTCGAAACAAACCGGATCTCGCAAGTGACGATATTTTCGAGTGTCTGATCAGCCGCGAGCGCCTGGGCTGCACAAGTCTCGACAAGGGTGCCGCATTTCCTCACTGCCGCGTCGCCGGAATTGAAAACAGCACGGCAGTACTCATCAAGCTTTCAGAACCTGTAGAGTTTGATTCCCCGGATGGTGAACCCGTGGACATCGTTCTTGGCATGATGCTCCCCGAGAACATAGATGAATCCCACCGGGCGGAGATCAAGCTCATCACAGATGTTCTGGCGGACCAGGGGTTGCGGGCTCAGCTTCGAGAGATGAACAGCAGTAGCGATCTGTACGACGCGCTGATCAGCGGTGCAAAGACAACATGCCAGGCGAACTGCGCCTAATAATTGTCAGCGGCCTTTCCGGTTCCGGGAAATCCGTTGCCCTGCGCGTCCTGGAAGATCTTGGCTATTACTGCATCGATAACCTCCCGGTCAGCCTCCTGATCGCTGCTGTAGAGGAATTCCGGCAGAGCAACGCCAACACAGCGAAGCAGCTTGCGGTAGGTGTCGATGCACGCAATCGCGCCCAGAATCTCGGTGCTTTACCCGACTTGCTGAACCAGCTGCGTTTGCAGGGTATCGTCACCGACATCATATTTCTGCACGCGAACGACGAAATACTGCTGCAGCGGTACCGCGAATCCAGGCGGCGCCATCCCCTTGCGGAACAGGGATCACAATTGCGCGTCGCAATAGCGGCGGAACGCAAAATACTCACCGAAATGCAGCTGTCGGCAGACCTGATCATCGACACATCGCAATCGAGCATTTATGAACTCGCCGAAGTCATTCGGTCACGCGTTGACCAACGCAAGATCAGAAGCCTGTCCGTATTGATCGAGTCATTTGGTTTCAAGATTGGCATTCCCAGCGATGCGGATTTCGTGTTTGACCTTAGAAGCCTGCCAAATCCTTACTGGACCGTCGAATTGCGCGGGCTGACGGGGCTCGACCTGGAGGTTCAGGATTTTCTCGACAGCCAGGACAAGTTCGCGGCCATGTGCGAGGACATCAGCTCATTCCTTGCTCGTTGGATACCCCATTACATAGACGCAAACCGCGGTTACCTGACTGTGGCCCTGGGTTGCACGGGTGGCCAGCATCGATCAGTCCATATGACTGAAAAAATTGCCGCCGCCCTCAGAAAACATCACGATCCGGTACTGACACGCCACAATAGCCTGCCCGCGCATCGTCCCCACCCGGACTAAACTGCTAAACTCCGCCGGCATGGATGCGAGAGAGCGCACAAAAGCCAACCTTGAACTCCTCCGGGAGAAGCTCGGCAGTGGCCGTATGCGCTCAGCACGCATCATGGTCAACAGCCTGCACCCGTCCGAGGTCGCACGCCTGCTGGAATCCCTGCCTCTCAAAGACCGTGCTGTCCTTTGGGAAATGGTCGACCACGATCTTGAGGGCGATGTTCTCGTTGAGGTTGCCGAGGAGGTCCGAGACGGTCTGCTCGAACGCATGGGAACCGACGAGGTCATCGCCGCGACAGAGGGCATGGAGGTCGACGATCTCGCCGACCTGCTCGCCGACCTGCCGGAAACCGTAACGCAGCAGGTTCTCTCCTCGCTCGACAAGCAGGATCACGAACGTCTGCAACAAGTACTCGCCTACGACGAGGAAAGCGCAGGCGGCATGATGAATGTCGACGTCGTGACTGTACGTCCCGACGTCACCCTCGAAGTGGTTGCGCGCTACTTGCGCGTCGTCGGCGACATTCCCGACGGGACGGATTCGATTTTCGTCGTCAGTCGCGATGACACATACATCGGTTCGCTATTCCTGTCGCGCCTGCTGACACATGACCCCGAGGAAATGGTTGCGAGCGTCATGTCCACGGACCTGATGCCCATTCCGGCTCACACGCCGTCGAACCAGGTTGTTTGGGAATTCGAGAATCGTGACCTGCTGTCCGCGCCTGTCATCGATGACGACTACCGTGTCCTTGGCCGAATCACTGTCGATGATGTCGTCGATGTCATTCGTGACGAGGCGGAACACGCCCTCATGGGCGCCGTCGGCCTCGACGAAGAGGACGACATGTTCGCGCCCGTATTCAAGAGCGCGACGCGCAGGGCGCTGTGGCTTGGCGTGAACCTCGGCACGGCGTTCCTGGCCGCAGCCGTCGTCGACCAGTTCAAAACCACGCTCGATGCAATCGTACTGCTGGCCGTATTGATGCCTATTGTGCCGAGCATGGGCGGTGTCGCCGGCACACAGTCGCTCGTCATTATTACGCGGGCAATTGCCCTCGGCCAAATCAAC
>CALDZH010000181.1 GCA_937944275.1 uncultured Woeseiaceae bacterium | reverse complement strand
GACATATCCCTTCCTGTCAGCGCTGGCGCCGCATGGCTATGACATTGACCACGGACCGCCCGCCGGATGTCCTGACGGCGACGTTGTATGACGATTTGACATAAGATTACCCGGACCCCACGGGTTAATTTGACAATAAGGCCCTAGTTTACGAATCGATTGCCTGCGATTGCGTGACGCAGTCGACTTTCCGCGTAACACAGGGCATTGCGCGTCAGGGCGGCCAAATGACGTTGAACAGGGAGAGGCAGTAACTAGAACGCGTAACCGATGTTTAGTGCCAGGCCACTGCGCTTGAAGTCATTCCGCAGATTATTGTCCTTGAGATCGGTCTCGAATTCACGCCAGCCAAGGCCCACATCCCATTTGTTGTTCAGGCGCGCTTTGAGCTGTGCGCTCCAATCGAAGAACGCGTTGCTGCTCGACATCCCGTAGTCAAACTCCGCCGCGAGGTGCAGCTTCCATACCAGTTTCAGGTCGGCACCAAGATGCACAACACCGAACCAGGCGTATGCATCACTTGCGGCGGAGAGGCCCCGTTTCTCGGGCTGCGTTTCATCGACGACGAACACCTCTTCCTCCGTGTACTGGCCGGTCACACCGAACCCCCATCGTGCATTGAACCACCCGGTATTCGCCAGTACTTGCCGATATTGCGCGCCAAAAGTCCACATCAGGTGCGCGACGCGCAGATCCTCGTTGGCCGGAAACAAGACGTTGGCAAAGTTTGTAGGCTCCGTGAATTGACCGTAGGAACGGGTCTCCCAAGGCGAAAAAACGCCATGTAATGAACGTCGATCGTCTATTCGGTATTCGATTTCAACGTGTGAGTTTGCCCACGGCTCGTTTGCATCCCTGTCAAATGGGGACACGAAAGAGTCACCGGTGCCAAGCGGTGCTCGCACCTCGTTGCGATTGACGTCGTTTAATGTCATCTCCCACCCGAAACGAAACCTGCGCCTGCGCTCCAGGTCACGCCACCTCGCAGCACGCTCCGTATCATAGGGCGGCACTATGGCCCAGGCGCTCAACATCGCGATCGATGCGCTGGTGATGACATCATTGACGTAGTGTTTATTAGCGTAGACGCGGGACCAGCCGACGATAAGGGCTGAGACGTAGGACGGTAGCCCCCAAGCCGAACCGTATCGCTGCTGCATGAATGCGGCGCCGAGAAAGGCCGTATTGGTGTGCCCTGACGGAAAGGAGTTGTTGTCCTGATCGCCGGGGCGACTTTGCTTGACGCCGCTCTTGAGCATCTTTGTCGTGCCTGACGAGACGACGTTATGCATACCCATGTAAACAAAACCACGATAGTCTTTGGCCGTCAGGGACGTAACGTATCCCGCGACAGTCGTCAGAGACTGTAAGTCGTCGCCAAGCTTCTCGACCGGTCCCCGGATGTCTGTATCGACGCTGAGGCCACCGTGAGGGCTGTCAGTGGTTGCCCTGTCAACGGCGATGCCTGCCAGTACTGCGCTCGCGGCACCACTCCAGATATTGGCGTCACCGCGCAGCCAGGGCAGGTCCAGTTCCTTGTGCGAAATCCTGTCGACCTGGCGCTCGAGAGTGCTCCGGTCATCAGCGAATACTGGCCATGCGAGCATGACCAGGACGGCTCCGGACACGATTGCCCTGCAGGTGTTGGATATGCTGGTGACCGAATTGCCTCCAATGACCGGCGCCAGGCCTATGACAGATTTCAAGCCAGGCGTGATTATGGGCATACTAATAAACCAGATGAGAGCTGATTGCACATGCTGCGACCAATGGGCAACGTACGTATAGGGGGAATTTGCGATGGCCAAAGAGTCCGAACTCAACCGCGACGCGCTACCATTCGTTGCGCCTTGCCGGAAACTGTCGCCGTGGGCGCCCTTGCGATGGGTCAGACGCGGTATCGGCGACCTTATGGAGGCGCCGCAACAGAGCATGGCCTACGGTCTGGCCGTAGCGCTGATGATCGGAATTGTCTGTTTGCTGGCCTGGTTCCGCGGCAGCCAGTGGTTCATGTTCTCGATGCTCGGCGGCTTCGTCTTTCTCGCACCTTTGACGTGCATTGGCCTGTACGCGATCAGCGCACAACTCGAACGCGGCCAGGCACCCCTGATGACCAGGAGTATGCGCGCCGCCTTCAACCGCCATTTCGGCAACGAGATGATTTTCGCACTCGCTCTACTTGTCATTTTTCTCGTCTGGGCTCGTGCTGCCGTGATGGTCAGTGTGTTCTTTCCTACTGACGGAAACGCGACCCTTGGTGACTGGATTGCCTATCTCGGCTTTGGCTCTGCGATAGGCGCTGTATTTGCCGCCGTCACGTTTTCTGCCAGCGCATTCTCCTTGCCAATGATCATGCATCGCGATGTCGACAGCATTACGGCGATCGTGACTTCGGTAAACGCGGTATTGCGTAACAAGGGCGCCATGATTGTCTGGCTGACCACGGTCGTTGTGTCACTGCTGATCGGGGTCGCAACGGCATTCGTCGGCCTGATCGTTATCGTGCCGGTAATTGGGTACGCCGCGTGGCATGGATACCTCGAGACAATCGACGCCGAAGCGTTTCCGAGGCACGAGGCCGGAATAACGTCTGTACCGCGCAATGGAACGCCGATTCAGGCCGAGGAGCCCGGTGAGAATTCAGTCCAGGATTAGAGCCCGGCCACCGGTTGTTGGCACTCGATATGCGGCATATATTCAGTGTCCGTGTTGTCCGCAATTGTGTCTCGGGCAATTGTCAGACACATTGATGTGTTGCCAGGAGGAGTACTCGGTGCCGACGCCATGAAAGTCGAAAACCCAACATCACGAGACATCGCGGATCTTGCCG
>CALDZH010000180.1 GCA_937944275.1 uncultured Woeseiaceae bacterium | reverse complement strand
CGATGAACGAGGTATTGTTGGTCTGGAGGACAGCAATATCCGCCATGCGCTGACCACAATTACGCCGCGTGAGGTCGGAATCAGCGCGCGCTGGGAATTCTGATTGACCCCGCCTTACAGCTCCCGCAGGGCCTGCGCGACCGGTAGTCGCGCCGCGCGGACAGCGGGGAACAGTCCCCCGACGACGCCGATAATTAGCGCGGCCTTGAGTCCCTGGATCAGCAGTTCGGGCGTCACCGCAAAGTTGAACACGACCTGGCTGAAGCTGGCGCCGTTCAGCGTCGAGACCTGGAAACCGTTAAACACGGCGAATGCGATCAGACCACCGAGCACTCCGCCGGTCAACGCAAGCAGGACCGATTCAATGACGGTCGAGAACAGCACGGCTGCAGGCCCGAAACCGAGCGCGCGCAACGTGGCAATTTCCTTGCCTCTCACGGACACCGATGAGTACATCGAGTTGAGGGCACCAAAAATCGCGCCGACGGCCATCAGGATTGTAAGCGGGTAGCCGATCAACTTGATGAATTGCACAAGTCCCTGGGATTGCGACGAGTAGTAGTCGCGCTCACTCATGACATCAGGATCAATGCGTGGATCCGCGTCCAGCGTTTCTCGCAGCGTCTCGATGCTCTCCGGGCTTTCCAGTTTTACCCGTATAGACTGGAATGAATTGCCACGCCGATAGGCGCTTTGCAGCACACGTATATCCGTCCAAAGCTCCGACTCGGAGACGCTGCCGCCGGCATCGAACGAACCGACGATCGCCCACTCGGTCTGTCCGAAGCGGATCGTCTCACCCACATTGAGTCCCACGAACTCAGACTGCGCAGCACGTCCGACAACGATTTCATTCTTGCCGGGCTCGAACATCCGGCCCTCGGAAATTCTTACGTTGTCCCGCACTGCGAACGCGCCTTGCTGTACACCACGAAATGGCACATTGGCGTCGGTCCCGCTTGATCGTTTTTTGACGTCTGTAATGACATAAAACTCTGCAGACATTATGGCGCTATCGCCGTCTTTGAGAACGCCGGGCGCGTTAGCAACAATCAGGGTTTGCTCGTTCGACAGGCCGCTGTTGAGTTCAGATGTTGAGCCACTGCGCATAATTACCGCGGTATCGTCGGAGCCCGTAGCCATCATCGTTTTTTCAAGCCCGGCAGCCATCGAGAGAACGGCGGCGAAAACGAGGACAACAGCACCCACACCCACAACAGCAACTACGGATGAACCAAGTCGTTTCGGCAAATTGCGCAGGTTGAGCAGGGTGACGGCAATGATTTGTTTGATGGTGTTCATTACAGCTCCTCAGGCTCGAGCCAAAGCGTCAATGATGGACAGACGCATCGCTTGCAGCGCCGGAAATATACCGGCGACGATGCCTGCGCCAATCATCACGGCAATGGCCGTGAGTATCGCTTGTGATGACAGGAAGATGCCCGGCAGGAAGGCCCCCATTGCCTGGGCCGCTCCTTGTACCAGCAGCCACCCGACACCCAGTCCAAGAAGCCCGCCGAGCAGCATGATCAAAATGGACTCGGAAAGCACCGTGCCCAGAACCAGGCGATCCGAGAATCCCAGGGTTTTTAGTACCGCAAGTTCAGAGATGCGTTCACGCACCGATTGCGACATCGTATTTCCCGACACTAGCAGTAAGGTAAAGAAAACGGCACCGAGAATCAGGGTCACGATTAACGCGATATTGCCGAACTGCCTGGCGAACGATTGGGAGAAAGCGGCTTCTGTGCTTGTTTCCGTCTCGTTCGGCGAGTTCGCGAATTGCAGGTCTATGGCATTGCCAACCTGGACCGGATCGGAGTCGGGGGAGACGCGGAGTATGTACCAGCCCACCGACCCCTTGCCGAATGCTCGTGCCTCCTCGAAGTAGTCATACTGAAACAGCAAGAACGCGGTACTGCCCCGCGGGTCCTCGGTCTCGAATATTCCTTCGATGTCAAATTCCCAGGTCCGGCCACCATCGGCTTTCGTCCAGATCGTGGCCTGGATCGGAATGCGGTCGCCAACTTTCAGGCTGTATTGCTCCGCCAGTTCGCGACCGATGACGGCGCCTTGTCGATTGCGTGCCCAGCCATCGAGCTGCTCCTGTGGCATCTTGAGTTCCGGGTACATGGAGAAGTACTCGTAGGGCTCGGTCGGGAACTGCGGAAACTGGACGCGCGGGTCCTGGTAGTAACCGCCGAACCATGATGAGTGCGTCACCGAATGAACGCCCTCGGTTGCCGCGATGCGGTTCTTGTATGCCATGGGCAGAGGGTTAATCAGCGTAATTTTGTCAATCACGATCAGCCGCTCGGCATCCGCCACATCGACGCCACTCTTGAACGCATAACCAATTGCCGAAAGCAGCGCAAAAAGAAGGAATGCAACGAACACGGAAAGGATCGTCAGCGACGTACGAATCTTTTTTCGCCAAACGTTTTTCCAAATGAAGCCGAAATACTTCATGCGGCCTCCTGACGCTCCAGCGTGCCTTTGTCGCAGATCAAAATGTGGTTTGCGTACTCGGCGGCCTGCGCATCGTGAGTCACCATCATGATTGTCTTGCCGTGCTCGCGGTTGAGTATTTGCAAGAGCTTGAGAATTTCACTGGTGGTTTCTCGATCGAGGTCGCCAGTTGGTTCGTCACAGAGCAGTAGTGATGGGTCGGATACGATGGCGCGGGCGATGGCGACGCGCTGTTCCTGGCCGCCGGAAAGCTCGCGCGGATAGTGATCCGTGCGGCCCTCTAGGCCAACGATTCCGAGAGCAACCCCGGCCCGATGCGCACGTTCGCTACCGCTGAAGTTGGTTAGTAGCAAAGGGAGCTCCACGTTTTTTTGCGCGGTCAGGACGGGTAGCAAATTGTAGAACTGGAAGATGAAACCGATATTCGTGGACCGCCAGCGCGACAACTGGCTGTTGGACATCGAAGAGATTTCGGCTCCACCCACGTCAACTGTTCCTGACGTCGGCTTGTCCAGGCCGCCCAGCAGATTCAAGAGTGTGGTTTTACCGGATCCTGAAGGTCCCATTATCGCAATGAAATCACCGCGGGCGATCTCGAGATCGAGGTTGTGCAAAACTTCAACTTTCTCTTTGCCTTTCTGGTAGGTCTTGCTGACGCCGGTCAGCGTGGCCAGAGTTTCACTCATTTCATGTCCCCTTGGTGGTCTTGACGGCCTGGCCGGCTGATAGTGGAGCGTCTGCTGCGCTTACTACACTGTCACCGGCAACCAGGCCGGTTTTAATCAATACTTGCGGCCTGTCTCTTGGGCCGCCGAGATCGACCGAACGGCGCTCGACAGCACCATTTCGCACGATCCAGACAAAATCGCCATTCTCATCACTCCGCAAGGCGGCGCCGGGAATCATTACTCCCTGAACTTCTGGCGCCGTGCCCGTCGGGCTGGCCGATTCCAGGAAAGAAACTTTCACACCCATGTCACGAAGGACGCGGTTGTCGCGTTCCAGAAAGCCGATGCGTACCCGGACGGTCGCTTTTTGCCGGTCCGCTGTCGGGATGATTGCGATAACCTCTGCGGGAATGCGCCAATCAGGATAGGCATCGAGGACCGCCGAGACCCTTTGCTCGGGAACGACGCGCTGAATATAGGCTTCGTTGACATCCACTTCGATCTCGAGCGAGTCATTGTCAATGATCGTGCAGATGCCTGTGCGCGTGAACCCGCCGCCCGCTGAAATTGGTGAGATCATCTCACCGGGCTGAGCGTTCTTCGTCACGACCATGCCGGCGAAAGGTGCGCGAATCGTCATGTTGGACAACGCGTCCTTTGCCAGTAGTACGTTGCTATCCGCGACGTCGACGTTTTCTCGCCCGGTTTCGAGACGCGCAGCGAGTTCGTCAAATACCGCCTCGGTATTGTCGAGGGCTGCCTGGCTCGTCAGGCCCCTGCCGGCCAGGTCGCGTTGTCGATCGCGTTCCTGCCTCGCGTTGCGCAGCTGCGCTGAAATCTCGGCCAGCGCAGCGCGCGAAGCTTCAGCTCGTGCTTCTGCTACCGCCAGTTGTGCCTGCTGCGTTGTGTCATCGAGCCGAGCCACAATCTGGTCTTTTTCTACGCGCATACCCTCTTCGACGAGTACCTCGAGAACCTTGCCCGTGACCTTCGATGAGATTGTGGCCTGGCGTCGGGCAACGACATAACCGGATGCGTCAAGGACGCTGCTTGCCGCGGCCACTGACGGAGGCCGTCTTGCGATATCTGTTTCAACCTCGACCGCGCCTCCCAGTCGGGCCGCCAGCATCCACAGAACGGTTCCGACAATTACGATGCCGGCTACAGCTAACAACCATGGCCATCTCCGACCTGTCGGAGGAGGCGCACTGCGATCGATCTTAAGCTGATGGATACTCTCTGTAGGATCCGCCACTTCTTGTCCTTTTTAAGCGGTCATGCGAGGACGTTAATGGTAGCAAAGCTGCTGCCTTTCCAGCCGATATCGACGGCAAGTCCAGCATCGAGCAGACGATTTCGGACCTAATCCTCGGGCCGGTTCGGGAACGTCGTTTCGAGCATGTATTCTGCAGCCGCATCGATGATCTCATCCGGCAATTCTGATTTGCCGCCGCGCGCAGGCATTTCGAAATAGCCGGTCTTGGCGTGTTCCATCAGCACCCCTTGCCAGAGACCCGAGCGCTTCTCCCAGTCCTGTGGTTCACCCTCTCGCGGTGCCCCCAGCATCCCGGTTTCATGGCAGACCGCACAGTGTTCGTTGTAGGCTGCCTCGCCATTAATGGCGTCTGAAGAGAGGCCGTCTGCATCATTACCCGTGCCCGCATCATTATGCGTGCAGGAAACCAGGGCGAAACCCACGGCAATCATTAAAGCGGTCTTTCTCATACGGTCACCTCTACAGCTACTATGCTGGTATTTCCCACGGTTGCCAACAATACGCATTCTTGCCTACCATGGGAGCATGAAACGAACGCCTGTGTTGGCGCTGGTACTGCTGATTGGTGCTTGTGCAACTGCGATGTCCCAAGAAGACCTGAATCCCTGGCCGTCGGCTGAGCCCGGCGAAACCCGCTATGTGATCCGGCTGCCGGAGATGCCGGACGAAACGGCGCACGGCGTTGAGCTGATCATTGGCAAGCAACTCGAAATCGACTGCAACCGTCACTGGTTCGGCGGCAAGCTCGAACGGCAGGTGGTGTCGGGTTGGGGTTATCCACTTTACCGATTGACGAGTGTTGCGGGTCCGGCGTCGACGATGATGGCCTGTCCCGGCGACGAGAAACGTACGGCCTTTGTTGCCGTGAATCTCGAGGATCCGTTTTTGCGCTACAACAGCAAGTTGCCCGTCGTCGTTTACGTGCCAGACGGGTTCAGTGTTCGCTTCCGGACCTGGTCTGCCGATGGCGCTGCGCAAGATGCGCCAGCCGAATAGCTGTTAGCGGTTTTCATGGAAGAATTCGCCAAACAACCGGAACTCATCGACACGCCGGCTGCCTTTGCGCCAGACGAGCCCGATCGTTCGATAGCTCCGCTCATCGATGGGGTAGAGCCTGACGCGGGTATTACGTAGCAGCGTCGAGTCACGAGCCATTTCGGGCAAGAAAGTAATGCCGAGGTCGGCATCGACCATCTCGATCAGTGTGAGCAGGCTGCTCGCACCGAATCGCCTGACTTTCTCGGTGCCGCGAATTTTACATGCCGCCAATGCGTGGTCGCGCAGACAGTGGCCGTCTTCCAGCAGCAGCACACTGTCGGTGTCGAGGCGGTTGAACCGATAGTGTTCCGGATCTACCCGGTCGGTGCCTTCGCGACACGCAAGACAGAACGGGTCACGAAACAACGGCAATTCCTCGACACCTTTCATACTCCAGGGCAGTGCGAGGAGCAGCACGTCGAGCTCGCCATCCATGAGGCGCCGGTAAATCCGTTCGGTCTGATCCTCGGTCAGCAACAGTTCAAGTTCGGGATACTGCTTGCGTAGCTTTGGCAAGACACCGGGTAGTACGAAAGGTGCAATCGTCGGAATTACGCCCAGGCGTAGTTCCCCGGTTAGAGGATCGTCCCGACCGCGAGCGATGTCGACCAGGCTCTCTGCGTCGGCCACGACAAGCCGGGCCTGCACGGCGACGTCCTGGCCTGTCGCAGTAATGGTTACGTTGCGATTGGTGCGGTCGACGAGTTCTGCGCCCAGCGTGGACTCGAGTTCCTGGATGGCGTTGCTGAACGCGGATTGTGAGACGAAGCACAGCGCGGCGGCGCGCCCGAAGTGTCCGGTTTCGGTCAGCGCCAGGAAGTATTGGAGTTGTTTTAGTGTCGGTAGCCGCATAATCGATAAAATCGAATATAATAAGATAATTAAACCATTTTATTTATTAATCTACAACTTCTAAAGTAGTGCCATCTATTAGCAGGCAGGAGTGAACATGAAGCTGAATACCGGAATAGCACCGCAGGACCGCGAGACTATCGCAGCCGGATTGTCGCGTCTCTTGGCTGACAGCTACACGCTTTACCTCAAAACGCATAACTTCCACTGGAATGTTACAGGCCCCCAATTCAACACGCTGCACTTGATGTTCGAAGGCCAGTACACGGAGCTCGCAGCCGCGGTCGACGAAATTGCAGAACGAATTCGTGCCCTGGGTGTGAAGGCGCCCGGATCCTACTCGGAGTTCTCAAAGATGACCTCCATTATCGAGGGTACCGGAGAGGAGTCTGCGGAAGAGATGATCCGTCAGCTTGCGATCGGGCAGGAAACAGTTGTTCGCACTGCCCGCGAAGCGTTTCCAGCGGCAGATGCTGTGCACGACGAACCAACCGCAGATTTGCTTACTCAACGTATGCAGATCCACGAAAAGAACGCCTGGATGCTGCGAAGCATGCTGGCTTAAGACTGAAAACTACGACAAGGAAACTAAAATGTTCAAAAATCTCGAAGGGCAAAGAATTCCCGACGTTACATTTCGTACGCGTCGCGACCATGAATGGGTAGATGTACCGAGCAATGAAATTTTCGCTGGCAAATCCGTCATCGTCTTTTCGTTGCCCGGAGCATTTACGCCGACATGCTCGTCGTCGCATGTGCCGCGCTACAACCAGCTCGTTCCCCAGTTCAAGGCAAAGGGCATCGATGAAGTCATCTGCGTATCGGTGAACGACGCATTCGTCATGAATGAGTGGCAACGCGCCCAGAACGCTGATCGAGTAACGTTCCTGCCGGATGGCAACGGCGATTTCTCCGATGGCATGGGGCTGCTCGTCGGCAAAGAGGATCTCGGCTTTGGCAGACGTTCATGGCGCTACTCGATGCTCGTTCGTGACGGCGTTATCGAAAAGATGTTCATCGAGCCCGAAGAGCCCGGCGATCCGTTCCAGGTGTCGGATGCGGACACGATGCTCACATACCTCGATCCTGCCTGCGAATTTCCCTACGATGTCGCGGTGTTCTCTCGCGAAGGTTGCCCTTTCTGCGTTCGCGCGAAAGGTCTGCTGCGTGACGCGGAGATCGAATTCGAGGAGCTCGTTCTCAACCGCGATTACACCGATCGGACCTTGCGTGCCGTATCGAAGAGGACGACATATCCGCAGGTGTTCATCAACGGTGAACTGATCGGTGGATCCGACGACCTGCAAAGCTGGCTGGTGAGCCATCGCAAGAACGCCGCATAATTCTTCCCCTGATTATGTGACGCAGCCGGGTGGGCTTTGGGCTCACCCGGCTTTTTTACAGGTCCGATAATGGCTACTTTGCAAGGGGTGGACGCGTATACTTTGCGTCATGGATCAAGTCACAACAGTAAGAAATGATGTCTATGAACGCGCACGACTATCTCGAGACGTGCGTTTTGATGGCCTTTTCTACGTTGGCGTACGGACCACTGGCATCTACTGCCGCCCCGTTTGCCCGGCCAATCCACCGAAAACCGAGAATGTCAGGTTTTTTACGACGGCTGCGGCCGCGAGTGAGGCGGGCTTTCGACCCTGCTTACGCTGCCGCCCGGAATGTGCTCCGGGTACGCCAGCCTGGCTCGGGACTTCGACGACGGTAAAACGCGGCCTGCGCCTGATCTCCGAGGGTGCGCTAGACGATGGCGATATCGAGAGTCTTGCGAACCGCCTGGGCGTGACCAGTCGGCACTTGCGGCGCCTGTTTAACAAGCACCTTGGCGCAAGTCCATTGGCCGTCGCTCACACGCAGCGACTGCAGTTCGCGAAGCGCCTTATCGACCAGACCGCGTTGTCGATGCAGGAGATTTCCACTGCCGCCGGGTTTGGCAGTGTTCGACGCTTCAACGATACGTTCCGCAAGACCTATGGACGCGCGCCAAGAGAATTGCGGCGCGGCGGTGACGTTCCGGTGTCAACAGGCGCGCTCAGTGTGCAGTTACCGTATCGAAAACCATATGGCTGGAAGCAAGTCCTTGGTTTTTTTGCGGGCCGGGCAACGCCCGGTGTCGAACTTGTGACAAACGGCCGCTATTTGCGCACGGTGAAAACCGATTCATGCCGTGGAATTATCGAAGTTCGTGATGCGGACGGTTTTGTAGAACTGACCGTTCACGGTATTGGCACTGACGCACTGTTTGCTGCCGTGCAGAAAACGCGAGGATTGTTTGACCTCGACGCACCGATAGATGACATCGCCTCGGTCCTGAAGCGTGACTCGACGCTGCGCGATCTGCTGAAGCGTAGCCCAGGAGTCCGTGTGCCGGGCGCCTGGGATGGATTTGAGTTGACGATACGTGCGGTGCTGGGTCAACAGGTTTCGGTGAAGGCAGCGACGACGTTCGCCGGGCGCGTCGCGGAGCGCTATGGCGAGTCTATCGATGTTGCCCTTGACGGAATTGAGAATGTACCGGACAAACTTTTTCCCGAGCCCCGGGCGCTGGTACGCGCGCGACTGGAGAATCTTGGGGTCATCGGAAGTCGTGCACAGACGATTCGCAATGTTGCACGGGCCGTCGTCAATGGCGATCTTTGTTTCGACGCTGCGCAGTCCACGGAAGATTTTTGCAGAACGCTTACGTCGATTAAGGGCATCGGCGACTGGACGGCAGCCTATGTTGCGATGCGTGTACTCAAAGATCCGGACGCACTTCCAGCGTCGGATCTCGGGCTTCTGCGAGCTTTCGATGGGCCGGGCTGTGAGCGACTGTCTCCTGCGGAGCTTATCGCACGCGGGGAGGTTTGGCGGCCCTGGCGGGCCTATGCTGCATTATTGATTTGGGGTTCTGGACCCGGAGGCTGACCATGTATTACTGCTATCTCGATACACCGATTGGCGAACTACTGTTGGCCGGGGAGAATAGGGCGCTTGCGATGATTGGATTTCCAAAAGGGTCGATGCGCCGCGAGCCTGAGCCCGACTGGATCTTTAACGAAAAGCCGCTGGCAAATGCGCGTAAGCAGCTTCGGGAGTATTTCGCTGGCGAGCGTCGTGAATTCGACCTGCCGCTCAAGTTGAGCGGTACCGAATTCCAGGTGAGCGTACTCGAGGCGCTGCTCGGTATTCCTTATGGCGAAACGACGAGCTACGGGGAGATCGCAAGACGCATAGGTCGACCGAAGGCCGTGCGTGCCGTCGGGGCGGCAAACGGCCGTAACCCCATTCCCATTGTCGTCCCTTGCCACAGGGTCATTGGCAGCACGGGCGATTTGACCGGGTTTGGCGGCGGCCTCGATACCAAGGAAGCATTGCTGCGACTGGAGGCCGAACATACGCACGATTTGTTGTAATACGGTACCGGACACCCTATTTAGATTTTCAATTATCGAAACCAACCTTGCAGGTTAGTGGAAATAGGGTGTCCGGTACCTAATTTACAGTCTGGTGTTTTCCATCGCCTTCAGCGCGTCCGACGGTTCTACGCCTTCCTGCACAAGGTCATCAGGCTTGAGCGTTGTAAAACGTGACTCGAGCGGAAGTACGCCCGCCCAGACCAGTGTGTCGAGATCCATATCTTCGTCCTCTGGCATACCGGTCGAGATCTTTGCCGACGCGCTTTGGATGTCAATTGCGATAACGCCAGTCATCTTGAGTTCGTTATCGGTTGATTTTCTCAGTTCCGCCCAGCGTCCCGGCATTGTGCACTCTGCAATGACGTGTAACGCATGTTTGTTGTCTTCCCAGTCTTCCACAAGACGCGCTCTGCCATACACCGTTACCGAGCGATAGTTCATTGAAGATGCGAACGCCGATCGCGCAAACACGAGACCATCCAGGAGCGTAACGTTTACACAGGCAGTTCCGGTTTCTTCGAGCAGACGAATTACACGGGCTTTTCGCGCACCGTGCAAATAAAGCGTTTCACCTTCCCGGCCATAGAGCATGGGAACGACAACCGGTGCGCCATCTTGTACGAATGCGACATGCGCCACCAGTCCGGCATCAAGAATTTCATGAACTGTTTCCTGATCGTACGCGGCGTTCTCGCGGAGTTGCCGAATCTTGTTCTGTTTGCTGACCGTGTATTCGATAGACAATGTTGTGCTCCCTATAAAAACCTTGGTGCCAGATACAAGGCGACGATCGATACCAGGAATATGCCGACTATGTTGAGCATTATGCCGGCACGTACCATTTTCGGAATGGTGAGCATGCCGGAGCCGAAGACGATCGCGTTGGGCGGTGTCGCCACCGGCAACATGAATGCGCAGCTTGCGGCAAGCGTAACCGGCACGGCCAGGACAATCGGGTCATATCCGGATTCGATCGCAATCGCACCGACTACGGGCAGGAACGTCGCTGTTGTCGCAATATTGCTGGTTAGTTCGGTCAGAAAAATGATCATCGTCGCAGCGACGATGACAAGCGCAAACAGCGGCAGTGCGCCGATCGTCTGCAGGCTGCTGCCAAGCCATTCCGCCAGACCGGTGCGGGTTACCGCGCTGGCCAGGGTCAGGCCGCCACCGAACAGAATCAATACGCTCCACGGCAAGCGTTCTGCATAGGTCCAACGCAGCAGTAACGGATCACTCTTTTCACCGCTGGGTATGAGAAACAGTGCAATGCCGCCGGCCATTGCAATGCCCGAGTCATCGAGTGCCGATAGTCCTGGCAATGTAACGAGCAGGGGGCGTAATACCCAGGTGGCAGCCATGAGCACGAACACCGTGGCGACGCGTTTTTCCGGCACCGTTATTGCGCCTAGTTCTTCTTTCAGTTGTCGCAGCGCAGCCTTACCTTCATCTGACGTCTTGAAGTCAACTTTGAACGCAAAACGCGTAAGGATGAGCCACGCCAGCGGCAACATCATTGCGCTCAGCGGCAGACCGACAAGCATCCATCGAGAGAAGTCGATCTCCGTACCGTAGGTTTCCTGCATAAACGCAGCGAACATTGCGTTAGGTGCGGTTCCAACCAGTGTTGCCATGCCGCCGATCGTCGCACCGTAGGCTATGCCAAGCAGCAGCGAGTATTGGAAGTTGTCTTTGGCTTTGTCGTCGAGTCCGTCGACGGTCTTGTGAATCACGGCAATGATCGAAACCGCGATTGGCAGCAACATCATGGTTGTCGAGGTGTTCATAACCCACATGCTGATGATGGCGCTCGCCAGCATGAAGCCACCAACGAGTGAACGACCGTTTCCTCCAACATGCTGCAACACCGTGAGGGCCATGCGGCGATGGAGGTTCCATCGCTGCATGGCGAAAGCAACAATGAAACCACCGAGGAACAAGTAAATGACCTTGTTCGCATAGGGCGCAGTGGTGTCCTGGATAGTCGCTATGCCGAACAGCGGGAATACTACGATCGGCAACAATGCCGTAACCGCAATAGGTACTGCCTCGGTTGCCCACCAAACGGCCATCAGAATGCCAACAGATGCGGTCATCCATCCCGGTTGCGAAAGATTCTCCGGCGGTCCGGCAAAAATCATCAGCCCTGCGATCAGCGGGCCGAGAAACAGCCCAATGACCTGGTGCCTGGAGCGGCCCTCGTTATGAATGTCAGTCAAAGCGATTGTCCCCGAGGAGAAGTTTTGTGTGCCGAAAGCCTACCTGTTTCGGTATGAGTCGTCGTGTTTTTGTGAGCGTTTCCCAGATATAGTGCATTACTCGCCTTCCAATACAAGATGTAGTAGCATCCCGAACGTACCGATTCGGTACGCACGGAGATAAGATGTAAGAAGGCAAAGTGGGCGGACCACCATGCCGGATGCGTGAATCAAGGGCGGGTTTTGCGTGAAACCTCTCAACACGCCACCCGAATGACCGGAATCCTGCAATCGGTCAGTGCCATTGATGAAGCGGATTGCCAACCGGGAGTCAGGCAGCGTCGGATGTGCGCGACAGTGATGTTACCCGCATTCGAATCGGACGCTGACCCCAGCCGGACACATCTTCTGCTTGCTGTGCCGCCCAGATTCTGGGCGGCCTTTTTTATGGGTGACATGGAATGATCAGAACACTATTCACGATGGCTCTGTGCGTTTTGCTGGCGGCCTGTGCAAGCGGACCGCCCAAGGTGCCGTATCCGGCATTCGTGCAGGTTGATGATCTTGATGATGTATTCATGGCGAGCCTGCCCGGGATTCGGGCGAAACAACTAGCCGGTGATCCACAGACGCGTCGCACCAGCAATCGCATCGACTTGCCACCCGACTGGGAAGGTACGAGCGGTGGTGTTCCTGGACGGTCGATGGAGATCTTTGTGCTTGACGGGCTGTTGTCTATAGCGGATATCGAGTTGCCGCCGGGCGGCTATGCGTTTCTTCCCGCGGGTTCGCTGGGTTTTAATATGACTACCGAGGAGGGCGCCCGAATCCTTTACTTCGTTAATGATTCGGACCCGGAAGCAATCATCCGTTCGCCGATCATTATCGATTCATCTTTATTGCCGTGGAATGCGGCGGGAACGCCCGGCGTGACGACGCGCGAATTGCGCCGCGACCCAGGCACGGGTGCGGCGACCTGGCTGCTCCGAATCGAGGCCGGCGCTTCGCTGCCATGGCAAAAGTCGTCGGCCTTGCGAGAAGGGTATCTCGTCAGCGGAACCTATCAGGATAGCGAGTGCGTAGGGGGCGAGATCCATACCTGGCAATACAACAAAGGCGGCTACTTCTATCGACCGGCCGCTGCGGTTCACGGCGGACCATTGTCAGGTGGAGAGAGTGCTGCAATCTGGTTCCTGCGGGAAACGGAAGGCGGTGTAGATGAGGTTGTGCCCGACTGCGTACCTACTTCCTGACGAGCTTCGTTATCTTCTTGCCAAGTGCCATCAGCTTGGTAAGCGTACTGGTCGGTATATCGCTGACTTCTTCGTACCAGCTATTCGTCGTTTCGACGAATTCCAGCATGTTGCGAATACGCTCCTTGGTTATCTGGTCCGTCTGGTCCTCACCGTCGACTTCCTCCACGCACCCGCGCAGCATTGTCAGCGTGGGATTCAATTCGCGTTGCTTGCGCTGCTGAATGATCACGCGAAACAATTCCCAGACGTCGTGGAGTGACTCGAAGTAATCACGACGGTCGCCGAGTATATGGGTCATGCGCACCAACCCGTAGCTCTGAAGTTCGCGAATACTGGTGCTGACATTGGAGCGTGCTACCGACAACAGATCGACAATCTCGTCCGCGCGCAGCGGCTTGGGAGACAGGTAGAGCAGCGCCTGGATCTGTGCGACGGTGCGGTTGGTGCCCCAACGCGTCCCCATTTCACCCCAATGGAGGACATACTTCTCTACAGCCGGAGTCATTTGCATGGCGATCTTTCCGTTATTTCTGTTTTAACAGAAATTACCGGCCGCCAAGGGTGTATTCAAGGGCTATTTTCAATCCGCTTCATACAAACCTGTAAACGGTCTTCGACCGCCAGGTTTCGCCAGGCTCGAGGCGGACCGATGGAAAATTCGGCTGATTAGGGGAATCCGGGTAGTGCTGGGTCTCCAGGCATACGGCCGCATGCTGCGGGTATCCGCCGTCCGCCTCTCCGCCGTCGAGGGAGTTGCTCGTGTAGAACTGGATGCCCGGTTCTGTGGTGTGTACTTCCATGCTGCGGCCGGTTTGCGGATCATGCAATCGCGCTGCGAGCGCCAGTGATCTGTCCTGATTACGAAGCACGTAGCAATGGTCAAATCCGCGCGGGTCGTCCTGGGAAGCCGGGAGCAAGTCGATTTGGGCGCCGATCGCAGTTGGCTTCGAGAAATCCATGGCGCTATTCGTGACATCGGCAATCCCCGTCGGAATCAGGTCGTCGTTCACGGCAACATAGCGGTCGGCCGCCAGCATCAGTACGTGATCGAGAATCGTCGGCGCTGCACCAGCCGACAAGTTCCAGTAGGCGTGATTGGTCAGGTTGACCACCGTCGTCTTGTCGGTCACCGCTGTGTACTCTATCGACAGGGCGTTGTCGTCGCCAAGCAGGTACGTGACGGTAACTACGAGAGTTCCGGGATAGCCTTCTTCGCCATCCGGACTCGTGTAGGTGAATTCGATGCCAGCCGCATCCACGGTAGTCTCGGGTCGCGCTTCCCAAACGACCTTGTCGAAGCCCCTGTCACCGCCGTGCAGGTGATTCTCACCGTTATTGGTTGCCAGGATGTAGTCCTTTCCATGCAGTGCAAACCGGCCACGGGCGATGCGATTTCCGTAACGGCCTATGGTTGCGCCGAAATAGGCATCGTGTTCTTCATACGCGTTCACCGAGTCGAAGCCGAGGACGATATTTCCGTTACGCCCGTTCCTGTCCGGCACTTCGAGCGCAACGATTGTTGCCCCGTAATTGCTCAACTTCAGGACAGCACCACGCCGGTTGCGGCATTCGTACAGGTCAACCGCCAGACCGTCGGTCGTAGTGCCGAATTTTGTTTTACGGACTGTCATGTCAGCTCCACCGCATAACCGCAATGCACGTCGGACACCTCATGGAGCAACTGCCGTGACGACGACGCGATGCGGCGCGGGCCAGCCCTCGATGGTCTTCGAGGGATCGCCGGGGTCCAGCGCCTCCTCCAGGGACTCAAAGGTCATCCATTCGGTACTGCGTTGTTCGTCGATTGTGGTGATCGACGTGTCGATGAGTTCGATCTTCACATACCTCGTCTCTCGCAACCACGCCAGGAGTTGCGGCACCGTCGGCAGTGACCATACGTTGCGCATGCGCGCGTAACAGTCTTCTGGCGTCGCGGTTCGCAGGTCATCCCCGGGGAGGTAGAGCGTCTCGAGTACCAGTTGGCCACCGCTTCGTAGTGTAGATTGCAGATCGCGCAGGTGTTTAAGCGGGTCGCGCTGGTGATAGAGGACCCCCATAGAAAAGGTCGTGTCGAAGACCTTTTCGGCTGATGGCGTTTCTTCGAGTCGGCAGGGCAGCACGAATATAGCGGCGTCCTGTTCGAACACGTTGATCGCCTGGAACTGCATCGCAAAAAGCAATGTCGGGTCGACGCCAATGACAGTTGCGGCGCCGGCTTTGCGCATTTGCAGTGCGTAGTAGCCGTTACCAGACCCGACATCGAGTACGTTGCGACCCTCG
>CALDZH010000179.1 GCA_937944275.1 uncultured Woeseiaceae bacterium | reverse complement strand
GCAGAAACCGGAGGTTTTGCATTCCGATGAGCCTGATCAACTGGAGAGACGAATTCTGTATCGGTATCGACGCGGTCGACCACGAGCATCGAGAGATGATCGAGCTGATCAACGAACTCGACAATGCGATGCAACAGACCGCGAGTCACGCCACGGTTGTGGAATCGCTGGGCGAGATTTATGCACGTATCTCGGCACACTTCGCGCTCGAGGAAAAGATTATGCGGGCTTCGCTTTATGCCGGGCTTCCGGCGCATAAGAAAGACCACGAGTTGTTGCTCGATAGTCTGCTGGACGTCATCGACAGCGTCGATCTCGACGGATGCTACGACCGGGCGGCCCTGTCACATGAACTGGATGCCTGGTTCTCTGACCACTTCCGAACGCACGACGCGAAATTACATCACCAGCTCGGTTAACCGAGGGCGGTCAGCGCGACGGCGCCACTAGAGGCGGCACCGTCGCGACTGACAAGACACTTGTTGAACCCTGTCCCCGGTTCTCTAGTAAATGTCGTGCAACGTGTTATAGACGTTGAACTTGCCCGTCGGCGTAATCAGGGCAGGATCTTTTATTACTGCTTTCAGCTCGAGCGTCTTGTCATCCACAACGACGATCGCAGATTCCTGTTCCTTGCCGCTCCAGACTGAGAACCAGACTTCGTCGCCCGCCATGTTGTACTCGGGTTGCACGACGCGCTTCGGACCTTCTCCGAGTTCAGCCCACTCCGCGATCGGCAGTACCTTGAAACCGGCTTCGATATCGTTGACGTCGAACACCGCGATGCTCTGACTGAAACCTGTATCAGGGTTCAACGGCGCGTCGACCCAAAGGTTCGAAGAGTTCGGGTGCGACTTGACGAACAGTGAGCCACCACCCATGCCATCGACGACGCGAACCGTCTTCCAGGCATTGTCAGGATGGCCCTCAGGATCTGTTCCGAGGAACGTAACATTGGCATTACCCAATGCGCTCGTAACCCACACCGGTCCGTATTCGGGATCGTCGAGGTTTGCGCCACGACCCGGGTGCGGCGTCTTGGTGACGTCAGTCAGCGCGACGAGTTTGCGTTCTTTCGAGTCGACAATAGCGATCTTGTCGGACTGGTTAGCAGCTGTAAGGAAGTAACGCTTGGTACGATCCCAGCCACCATCATGAAGGAACTTGGCCGCGCCAATATCGGTTACGGTCAGATTATCGATATTGCTGTAGTCAACGAGCAGGATATGGCCTGTTTCCTTAACATTTACGATGAAGTCCGGATGCTCGTGCGAAGCAACGATGGCGGCAACGCGTGGCTCCGGATGGTACTCCTGCGTATCAACCGTCATGCCGCGCGTCGAGACTATCTTCAGCGGTTCAAGCGTATCGCCGTCCATGATCGTGTACTGTGGCGGCCAGTATGAACCAGCAATCGCGTACTTGTCTTCGTAGCCTTTGTACTTCGACGTTTCGACGGAACGTGCTTCAAGGCCAACCTTGATTTCGGCAACGCGCTCCGGAGGATCCATCCACAGGTCGATCATGTCGACCTTGGCGTCACGGCCAATTGTGAAAACGTAACGACCGGACGCCGATACGCGGGAGATATGTACCGCATAACCCGTCTTTAGGCGCGCAAAGATTTCCTTGGTATCGCCGTCGATGATGGCGACTTCGCCTGAATCACGAAGCGTGACTGAGAAGAAGTTGTCGATATTTCGGTCATGCTGCGGCGCCGTCGGACGGTCTTCCGGTGCAACGAGCAGCTTCCAGCTGGCCTGCATTTCGGGCATGCCGTACTCAGGTGGTGCCGGCGGTTCCTGCTGCAGGAAGCGAGCCATGATGTCGATCTCGGCATCGGACATTTCACCGGAGGTGCCCCAGTTTGGCATGCCGGCGGGAGAACCATACGTGATCAGGGCTTTCAGATAGTCCGTGCCTTTCTCTTTCGTGATGTCGGGCGTCAGCGCTTTGCCGGTCGCTCCCTTGCGGAGTACGCCGTGGCAACCTGCGCAGCGTTCAAAGTACAGCTGCGTTGCCGTGGCAAACTCTGCTTCGCTCAGCACCGGGCCACCCGCGGCCATAATCTGGCGAGTTTCTTCGCCGGAGATGGCCGACGGCGCTCCCTGGTATTTAAGCTCGCCTTCAGTTGCGCCCTTGTGGCGCTCTCCGGCAGCGCGGTCTGTCTGACCAAGTTCTGCGCGCAACGCCGCAACCTCTTCGACACTGACAGCGGCACCGTCATTGCCCCAGGACGCGAATACGTATGTCAATGCGGCAGCGAGATCTTCATCAGGCAGGTGGCCAAGGCTCGGCATAACGCCGTTGTACTCGACCCCATTGACCGTGATTGGACCGGAAAGGCCGAACAACGCGGCGCTCATGACTTTCTTGCGATCCCCCTTGAGAAAGTCCGAACCGGCAAGCGGAGGAAATGCTCCAGCCAGGCCCTGACCGTTGGGCTGATGGCATGCGGCACAATTCGCATTGTAGACGCCCTGACCTTTGGCCATGAGCTCGTCTGCGTTAGCGCCCGCGACTTCGGCGTCATGCACAGCGGTATCGCTGGTAGCCGATGGCTCGGCAGCATCCTGTGAACAGGCGCCCATGAACAGCGCCAGTAACGGTGCTGCCAAGAGCCAGCTGATGGTCTTGCGTTTCATCTTAATACTCCCCGTCATTTCTGACTTTGCGAAAAATCACCACACGAGGTTGAGGCTCACGGACGCTGTGCGTCCTGCCTGCGCCAGGTACGGTAGAACCGGATCGTCGGGTGCCAGGCCGCGCACATCGGACCAGTTCCAGTAAGTGCGATCGGCCAGGTTGTGAAGACCAGCACGCACTATCATGATGTTGCCGATCCTCTTTGAGAGATACAGGTCGAACACTGCGTGCCCGGCCGGTTTAAAAAGTTCGCCGCCGGTTTCGTCAACCCGATCGTATGAATTCGTGAAGGTGCCCTTGAGGCGCAGCTGGAGGGTCTCGTCAGCCGATAGCCAACTAAAGCCGACAACGGCCTGGGCCGGGCCGACCGAGTTGATCGGCTGTCCTGTGACCTTGTTGTCGCCACGCGCATAAAAGGCTGAGCCGCTGATGACAAATTGTTCGGTGTCGCCGAAGCGCGTGTTCCAGCCGGCTTCGAAGCCCTCGATCGTCGTGTCCTCGATATTCTGCGACTGAAACAGCGTGTACCCGCTGACCGGGTCGAGGCCCAGGTTGACCTTCGTCTCGATGAAGTCGTTGTAATCCGTGCGGAACGCGGAGATACGAGCCGAGGAGCGCGACCCGTGCCAGCGCAGGCCTATGTCAACGCCATCCGAAGATTCCGATCGCAAATCCGGGTTCGGGACTGCACGAACTTGAAAAAACGGCAGCTCCAGGCTCACGTTAGCATCTGAGTATGGTGGCGCCCGAAAACCATGCGAATACTGAGCATAGATGTCGATTGCAGGCGCGACGCTATATATGACGCCGAGCTTTGGCGACAGGTCGGATTCGTCGAGGGCGACCGTCTCGTAATTCGGATAGTCCGCCAGGTACATGGCATCAATGTCGGGGTTCAGCTCGAACCGGTCCGCACGGATGGCTGCGATGACTGTCCACTTTTCGCCGAGTGAAATCGTGTCTTCGATGAATATGCCGGTTTCCGTTGTGTTGCTGATCGGGAAGTCTCGCAGCGGGAAGACCTCACCAAGAATCACGTTGGTTTGCGCTTCGCTTTCAAGATTCGTTGACAGGCCATCTCGATACTCTTCGGTTCTGCGATCACGGTACTCGGCACCGAAGCCAAGGCGATGGGAAACCATATCCCCGACAAAACCTTTCCAGAAATTCACCTCGACGCCACGGATTTCCTGGTCATAGGAGAAGAAACGATCTATGGAGACTGGCGTGCGCGCGGCTGCACGCTCATCGAGTGTGTTCTGTTCGATGTCCGAGTTTTGCCAGAAAGCACGGACCACACCCGAGTCGATCCAACCGTCTGTCGAACCGAACTCATAGGCGACATTGACAACATCCATCTGCTGACTGTCATCCCCTTCGAGAGCGGTCGTCGATCGGTAGCGGCCGGTTCCGAGCCTGGAATTCAATCCGGACAGCGTGCGGCCTTCCTGCCGTATGACATTGGCGCGAAACGCATGGCCGAAACGGTTTTCGGCAATGAACTTAAGCAGCATCGTCTCGCGGTTGTAGTCGCGGTTATCAGCATCGTCGGAAGCTGCCGCCGACTCCATTTCCTCGCCATCGCGCCAACTGTAGCCAGCAAGGAAGCCAAGCGAGTTATCACCTACCGCGGCCATGGCCTGCCCATGGAAACTGTTATCTGTCCCGCGCCAGGTGCCGAGGAAATCACCACCAATGTCGCCGGGGTCCGGTGTGCGCACCGCGACGACGCCACCTATCGCAGAGCTGCCGTACAAGGCAGAAGCCGGCCCATGCAGGACCTCGATGTCCTGGATCAGGCCTGCGTCGATAAAATCGCGCGTTGCATTCGAGAAGCTGCCCGTGTCGAACTGGTCGCTCAACGGTACGCCATCGACCAGGATCGCCACCCGGTTGCCGCCGACGCCGCGGATATTGATGCCTTCGGTGCCAAAGCGCGTTCCGGCTGCCTCGTAATCGACGCCAGGAACATAGCGAAACACATCACCGATCGAGGTGGCGAGTTCCGCGTTGAGTTCGGAGCGCGACACGACCGTAACGTTGGCCGCCACCTCGCGAATCGAACGTTTGTCCTTGTGCGCGACAACGACTATCTGCTCGATCGGCTCATCGTCAGGAAGGTCAGCGGCCAGAGATGCTGTCGGTGCAGACAGAAACGCCAGCGCGACAAACGCTGTGGACGAAACGATCGTTTGGTACATCCTGGTTCCCTTGGGTCGGGGTACTCTGATGAGGTAGTTTGTCCCGCTCTCGCCAGTCGCATCCATGATCTAGATCAAGGCAACGCCGTGCTGCACTTCATGCCCTCGCGACTGTGAGTACGCTGACTTTGTCGGAGCCACCCGCCCGCACGACGCTAGCCAGCTGCCGAACCGTGGCGCCGGTCGTAAGGATGTCGTCAATAATCAGTACGTGCCGATGCGGTATTGACCTGCGAACAACAAACGCCCTGCGTAGATTTCTCGCGCGTTCGCGCGCATTGAGCCCCGACTGCGATGGGGTCGCACGACGACGAATGACGCCACGCACCATGGGTAGGCCCAGGTATCGCGCGACGGGCTTGCCGATCTCGTAAGCCTGGTTGAAACCCCTGAACCAGCGGCGCCGCCAATGCAGCGGGACGGGGAGAATCGCGTCGATATCGCCGGGTAACTCCCTGCACGCCTCGCACAACAGCTCGGCAAAGGCCGGCGCGTAGTACAGCTTGCGTTGAAACTTGAGCGCCTTGATCGCGGCGTCAACCGGAAAGTCGTACGCTACCGGCGCGACTACCGTATGGAAAGGTGATGACACGGGCGGCGGCGGCGACTCGATGCGCGGCAGCTCCGCGTTGCAGCCGGCACAGATGTGCTTTTCCGGTTCGCGTGTCCGCATCCCGCAAAACACACAACGCAATGGCATGACAGCATTATCGAAAGCGCGTAGCAGCATGACCTCATGCTCCTCCGCAGCGCCCGCCGGAGCGAGCATGGAATCGCCGTGATTTACCAAAAAAGCGTGTTACCTTGCGCCCATGCTTCGATTGCGAGACATACGGCGTCGTTTTGACCGCGCCGCGGCCGGTTTTGACGACGCGGATTTCGTGCACGCGGTGACCCGGGATGGCCTGTTCGGCAGGCTGCAACCGCTGCTGCTGAAACCCGAAACGATTCTCGACCTCGGCTCTGCTACCGGCGCCATGAGCCGCTTGCTGCGAAAACGCTTCAAACGCACCCACATCGTCTCACTCGATCTAAGTTACGCGATGCTCGAACGAGGACGAAGAGACAGGCCCTGGTTCTCGCGATCATCTTTCGTCCAGGGAGATGCGCATCAACTGCCGTTCACAGACGCGTCATTCGATATGGTCATCGCGAACCAGGTGCTTCCGTGGGCGCCAAACCCGCAGCCTGTTTTTGACGAAGTCTCCCGGGTGCTCAGGAAGGGCGGTGTGTTTGCTTTCGCAACCCTCGGCCCTGACAGCCTGCGGGAGATCGAACGCGCATGGGCCGGCATTGACGCCGGCGAACACGTACTGCGCTTTCCCGACATGCATGACATAGGTGACGGTCTCGTGCGCTCGGGTTTGCGTGATCCCGTGCTCGATGTCGATCGCCTGGCCGTCACCTATGAGAACGCCGACAGCCTGTTCGCCGACCTGACCCGGGCCGGCGCGCGAAATGCGCTGGCAGACCGGTCCACCGGCATGGTCGGCAAGAGAAAATTTCGCGCCATGACTGACGCCCTGGCGGCATCCGGGGCCGGTGGCAAAATCATGCTGGAACTCGAGCTGGTGTACGGCCACTGCTGGGGTTCCGGCCCCAAAAGTGATTCTGCACACTACGAAATCGACGCAAATAGCATTCCTCGTCGTAGCCCGGCAGGGAGCCCGAGCACCTGAGAACGCGACAATTTGTAGCAAACTGTCTCCTAAGCTCTTGTTTAATAAGGACTAAAATCGATACGATTTGTGTCGACAGGATTGCATGGGTAGCGCTATTTGAGTACACTCCCGATGCTATTTTGACCGACAGGACGGTCAAACCGGCCAATCGACGAATAGCCGGATGAGCCCGGCCACTCCCGGGCTCGTCCGGGCCAGCGCTCACTGGCAATTTCAGTATTCGTCACATCCGGAACTTAGGACAGAATTGCGATCGTCGCGGCGGTTGCAGGGTGGACAACTAATGATTCGAAAATCGATTATGAGCCTGCTTGGACTGCTATTGGCCAGCACGGCGAGCGCCGACTGGGCCCTCAATATGCCCAGGGGCGTAACCGACCTCAGTGCCGAGACCTACGGGCTTCACATGATGGTCTTTTGGTGGTGTGTGGCCATCGGCGTCGTTGTTTTCGGCGTGATGATCATCTCGCTTTTTATGCACCGCAAATCGAAAGGCGCGGAGCCTGCCAGCTTTTCGCACAGCACGGTTGCCGAGGTTCTCTGGACCGCTATTCCGGTCGTCATTCTCCTGATCATGGCGGTGCCGGCCGCGGAGACCATGGTTAAGCTCGAGGACACCCGCGACCCCGATATCTCTATTGTTGCAACTGCTTACCAATGGAAGTGGCATTACGAGTACCAGGATGAGGGGATCGATTTTTACTCCAGCCTGGCTCGTCCGAGCGTTGAAGCCCGCCGCAAACAGTCCGGCGTCGATGTAAGTACCGTCGAGAATTATCTTCTTGACGTTGATCGCCCGGTCGTCGTGCCGAAAGGCGCGAAAGTTCGCCTGTTGTTGACATCCAATGATGTCATCCACTCATGGTGGGTGCCCGAGCTCGCGATCAAGAAAGACGCCATTCCGGGTATCGTCAACGAAACCTGGTTCAAACCCAACGAAGTTGGTACCTATCGTGGCCAGTGCACCGAGTTGTGCGGCAAGGACCATGGGTACATGCCGATCGTTGTCGAGGTTGTTGAGCCCGCGGCCTACCAGGCCTGGCTAGATGCCCGCAAAGATGGCGACGCCAAGTTCGCCAGCGCACAGTAAAAGTTTGGAGTAATAGATATGACTACTGCTGTAGCAGACGCACACGCCGCCGAGGATCACGACGACCACGGCCCGACCAAGGGCTACAAGCGCTGGCTGTTCTCAACGAACCATAAGGACATCGGCACGATGTACCTTATCTTCAGCCTCGTTATGTTCTTTGTCGGCGGCGCGATGGCGATGGTAATTCGTTCGGAGCTCGCCGTACCGGGCCTGCAGTTCGTGCATCCTGAGTTCTTCAACTCGATGACGACGATGCACGCTCTGATCATGGTATTCGGCGCGGTCATGCCGGCCTTTGTAGGTCTCGCCAACTGGATGATCCCACTCATGATCGGCGCACCTGACATGGCGCTGCCACGCATGAATAACTGGTCATTCTGGATCCTTCCGGTCGCGTTCGGCATCCTGCTGTCGACCCTGCTCATGCCGGGCGGCGCGCCTGCCGGTGGCTGGACAATGTATCCGCCGCTGATTTTGCAGACAGGTGACGCATTCCCGTTCCTGATCTTCTCGGTTCACCTTATGGGCATCAGCTCGATCATGGGATCGATCAATGTGATCGTGACGATCATAAATATGCGCGCCCCGGACATGACGCTCCTCAAAATGCCCATGTTTGTCTGGACCTGGCTGATCACGGCCTACCTCCTGATCGCCGTCATGCCGGTACTGGCGGGCGCCGTCACCATGTTGCTGACAGACCAGTTCTTCGGCACGAGCTTCTTCCTCGCTGCCGGTGGCGGTGATCCGGTCATGTTCCAGCACATCTTCTGGTTCTTCGGGCATCCGGAGGTGTACATCATGATTCTGCCGGCCTTTGGTGTCGTGTCAGAAATCATTCCGACGTTCTCGCGCAAGAAACTATTTGGCCACGACTCGATGGTTTACGCAGCAAGCTGTATCGCCTTCCTGTCGTTCATCGTGTGGGCGCACCACATGTTCACAGTAGGCATGCCTTTGACGGGGCAGCTGTTCTTCATGTTCGCGACGATGCTTATTGCCGTACCGACGGGCGTGAAGATCTTTAACTGGGTTGCCACGATGTGGCGCGGCGCGATGACGTTCGAGACGCCGATGTTGTTCTCGCTCGCATTTGTCTTCCTGTTCACGATAGGTGGTTTCTCGGGCCTGATGCTCGCCATTCAGCCGGCGGACGTGCAATACCACGACACCTACTTTGTCGTGGCGCATTTCCACTACGTGCTTGTGCCGGGTTCGGTCTTCGCCATCATGGCTGGTGCCTACTACTGGCTGCCAAAATGGACCGGGCATATGTACAACGAGAATCTCGGCAAGCTGCATTTCTGGGCATCAACGATCTTCGTGAATGTCACGTTCTTCCCGCAGCACTTCCTGGGATTGGCCGGCATGCCACGCCGTATTCCTGACTACTCGGTCCAGTTCGCTGACTTCAACCTGGTTTCGAGTATCGGCGCCATCGGCTTCGGCCTGTCGCAGCTGCTCTTCGTCGCTGTACTCCTGACCGCGAAACGGGGCGAGAAGGCAACGGATCGGGTCTGGGAAGGTTCGCACGGCCTCGAGTGGACCGTGCCTTCACCCGCGCCATGGCACACGTTTACGACGCCGCCGAAGGCGCGCATCGCGAACGAGTCCTTCGAGTAAGCAATGGACGAGCAAGAGCGCAGGAAAAACATACGCCGCACGGCTTTGATCGCTGCGGCGGTTGCGCTCGCCTTCTATATTGGCTTCATCATGCTGGGCGTTATGCGCTCCTGATGCTGACGTGAACTCCGAACAGCAAAAATCCGAAAATCGTTCCCTGGTGGGACACTTGCTGATTTTGACCGCTGCCATGTTCGGTTTCGGTTTCGCCCTGGTTCCGCTTTATGATGTGTTTTGCGAGATCACCGGATTTGGCGGACGCACTAACACGGAATCGGTTGCTGTTGAGGAAGCGCCCGACCTCAGTCGCGAGATTCGCGTCGAGTTCGTTACCACCGTTAACTCGTATGCACCGTTCGAATTCGATGCCGACCTGAACAGCATGACCGTCCACCCGGGAAAGATGTACTTCGCCACCTTCACGGCCAGGAACATGACCGAAAATGACAAGGTGGCGCAGGCCGTGCCGAGCGTTGCCCCGGTCGCTGCTGCAGAGCACTTCGTCAAGATCGAATGCTTCTGCTTCAACAGTCAGGAGTTTGCGGGGAACGAAGAAAAGGCTATGCCATTACAATTTATCGTTGACCCGGACCTGCCTGATTACGTGGATACGATCACGCTGCAATACACATTTTTCGACACCGCCAGCGTGGCGTCGAACAACTAGAGAAATGAGTACCAGAGAATCAACATGACAACTCACACAGACGAACATTATTACGTCCCGCACGGCAGCCATTGGCCCGCTGTAGGCTCGCTTGGCTTGCTGTTCCTGATGGTCGGCGTATCGAGCTGGCTGAACGGTGCAGATTTCGGCTTCTACGTCATGCTCGCAGGCTTCGCGGTCATCATCTTCATGGTCACGGGCTGGTTTGGCGAGGTGATT
>CALDZH010000178.1 GCA_937944275.1 uncultured Woeseiaceae bacterium | reverse complement strand
GGCGAAAAAAAGAGCCGGCGCAAGGCCGGCTCTTATCACTCGTTGATCCTGACAATCAGAAGCTTTTAACCAGCCGCAGACCGAACTCACTCGGGTCGTTGCTGAGAATACGCAGGATGTAGTCACCCGTATTCAGGCGTGCATTGTCATAGCGTTCGTCGCTGATGTTGCGGCCATAGATGCCTGCCGTGAACGTACCGTCCGCCGCATGCCAGGCAATATCGACGTTGGTCATCGCACGATCGGAGATCTTCGTCAAGCGGCCCGCATCGGAGCTGGGTTCACCCCACATCTCGTCGCGGAACGAATGGTCGAGGCGCAGCGTGATTTCGCTGCCGCCGGCCATCGGAATGGTCAACTCGGGACTCAGCGAGTAAGTCAGCTCCGGTGTGAGTGGTGCCACCGGCTTGACGCCCTGTTGCTCGTCCACGTCAACGTCGATGTAACCGAGCGACGCATGAAACGAGAAATTCTCCGTAAAGTAGATAGTGCTTTCCCACTCGAAGCCGAACGAGTCCTGCTCAACGATGAGGTTGACCGTGTTGAATCCTGCGCCCGCCGTCGTGCTGACCTGGTAGGGCAGGTCGCTGTACTGTGTAAAGAATACTGCAGCGCTCATCTGGAAGCGTTCCGTCACCATGCCCTTCAAGCCGACCTCGTAGTTGGTCGCCGTGATGTTGTCACCGGCAACGAAACACGTCGGGTCACCGAACAGACAGAACGGACGTGCCGGGAACTGCCCCGACTGGTAACCGTTCTGGATAGCGCCGTACATTGTCAGACCATTGTTTAGCGTATAGTTGGCGGCGAATTCCCACATGACCTCATCCCAGTCCTTGTTGGCGGTAAACAGGCCACTACCGACGTTCGTTTCCGCGTCTTTCTCGTCGTTGTTGAACCTGATGCCGCCCGAGACGCGAAACTGGTCGGAGAAGTCATAACCAAGATTGGCAAATATTGCGGTGCTCTTTACTTCCTGGGCAAGGTAAAACGAGCCGGGGCCGCCGAGAAAGATAGTCGGATCCTGAGTGTTCTTGCCGTCTTCCTCGAAATAGTAGACGCCCGACACGAAGTCGAAGGCGCCAAGGTCGCCATTGACCTGGAACTCGAGGGAGGTCTGGTCGGCTTCACCAAACTCCGGGAAAGACAAGAAGTCGTCAATGAAGCTGTCGTCGTCGAGGCCGGCTTTGTATTCTGAAGACCGGTGGCTCGCAATGATCTTCGAACCGATATCGTCATTCCAGCTCCAGTCGGCTGTCAGCGAGATGCCTTCTGCCTTGTTGGAGACAAGTGCCTGGCTGGCCTGGCCCGTATTATTGTCATAGGGGTCGTCAGAAACGTCCGAATTACGGTAGCCGGCACCATACACCGCGCCGTTCGGTAGCTCGTCGATCAACGTCGTGTAGGGTCGCAGACCACCTTCACCGTCATTCGCATCGGCCGTGATGACGAGTGAAAAGTCATCGTTCGGTGCATAGCGAAGGGACGCCCGCCCATATACCTCCTTCAACTCGCCGACTTCGAGTCCCGCGTTGGGCAGGTTCGAGAAGTCACCGACCCCGTCACGATTCTTGAAACCGCCCGTAAACGATACGGCTACCGTGTCGCTGACGCGCATATCGCCATAGAAATCGCCATTCAAACGACCACGACTGCCGATCTCGAGGCCAACTTTAGCGCCTTCGTTTGCACCGGGCGTTTTCGTGATGAGATTGATAGCGCCGCCAATCGAGTTGCGGCCGTACAGCGTGCCTTGCGGACCGCGCAGTACTTCGATGCGTTCGAGGTTCGTCAGGTTCCAGTTCTGGCCCACCTGCCGGCCAAGGTAAACGCCGTCAACGTAGACGGATACTCCGGGGTCGGTCGTGATCAGGTGATCCTGCAGGCCAATACCACGAATGAACGGATTCGCGGACGACGTGTGGCCGGCAGAGAACTGCGTGATATTAAGGTTGGGTACGAACTTGCCAATATCGACGATATCGACGATACCCTGTTGAGCAAGCTTGTCGCCCTCGAAGGCACTGATTGCGATCGGCACTTCGTAAATGCTCTGCTCGCGCTTGGTTGCTGTGACAGTGATTTCCTCGATCAGGGCGTCATCGCCATTCTGTGCGATTGCGGCCGGCGAAACAGCCAGCGCCACAGACACAGATGCATACAAAAGCCCCTTAATCCCTTGTTTTTTCATTTTCTATCCTTTTGGAAAAGGTTTTGGTGTGTTTAACGGATCGTTGTTGGCCTGAAATCCGATCGCGCAGGAGTATAGCGCATCGTCTCACTTGTTTGATCGGGTGCCGTACTCTAAGGTTGTGCTCAGTGGCTCAGAATTCCGACAATCTCGATTCAATACCTTCTTTTGAAGCGCCGCCTGGCGGCCAGCTCACCAATGACATGGTCGCTGCGTTCGAGGCTTCCGGCGTGATTAAAGTCGAAAATTTTGTGGCGCTCGAAGATTGCGGTCGCCTGCGCAAGCGTGCCCATGAACTCGTCGAGGCATTCAACCCTGAAACGGTCCGTTCCGTATTTTCAACGACGAAGCAAACGCAGCTGAATGATGAGTACTTCTACGACTCGGGCGACAAGATTCGTTTTTTCTTCGAAGATAACGCATTTGATGACGCCGGCCATTTGCGGCAGTCGAAACACGAGAGCCTCAACAAGATAGGTCACGCGATGCATGATCTCGACCCGGTTTTTGACGCGTTCTCGCGCACCCAGACACTGGCGGCAACCGTTGAGAGCCTGGGCTACGCGGATCCCGGCATCATCCAGTCGATGTATATTTTCAAACCGCCGGGCATTGGCGGGGAAGTGACCTGTCACCAGGATTCGACGTTCATCTATACGGAGCCTCAAACCTGTATCGGGTTCTGGTTTGCCCTTGAAGATGCAACGCTCGAGAACGGCTGCATGCAGTTCATTCCCGGTGCGCACAAGATGCCGCTGAAAAAGAGAAACTATAAGCGGCCGGATGGAACTTACGTTATCGAGACGATCGACAACACGCCTTGGCCTTTGGAGCGCCTGGTCCCGGCCGACGCCAAAGCCGGCGCGCTGGTGATTTTCGATGGCAGGGCACCCCACCTGAGCGCCGCCAATCGCTCCGACAAGTCACGGCACGCCTACACTCTGCATGTGATCGACAAGCAAAGCCATTATCCGGCTGACAACTGGTTGCAACGTAGCGCTCACCTGCCGCTTCGAGGCTTTGAATAAGGATTTCGATGTTATTCACTGATGTGATCAGAAAGAAGCGCGACGGCGGCGCACTCAGCGATGAGCAGATTCAGTTCTTTGTTGACGGGCTGGCTAACGAGAGTCTGCCTGCAGAACAGGTGTCGTCGCTGGCCATGGCCATATTTCTGAACTCAATGAGTTTCGACGAGGCGGCGAAACTGACGATGGCGATGGCGGCATCGGGCACTGTTCTTGAGTGGGACACGCAGGACTATGCCGGGCCGGTGGTCGACAAGCATTCCACGGGCGGTGTTGGCGATAAGGTCAGTTTCATGCTGGCGCCAATCCTGGCCGCGTGCGGTTGCCATGTACCGATGATTTCCGGCCGGGGGCTCGGGCATACGGGTGGTACAACCGACAAGGCTGAGGCGATTCCGGGTTACAACGTGACACCCGATCTCGTAACGTTCAGCAAGGTCGTCCGGGACGTCGGCTGCGCCATTATTGGCCAGACGGCAGATCTTGCGCCCGCCGACCGGCGCTTCTACTCAATTCGCGATGTCACCGGAACCGTCGAGTCAGTGCCGCTGATTACGGCGTCGATTCTGTCCAAAAAAATCGCGGCAGGACTGCATGGCCTCGTCATGGACGTAAAGGTGGGCAGTGGCGCATTCATGGATACCATGGACAAGGCGCGCGAACTGGCCAACAGCATTATCCGAACGGCGGCCAGGGCGGGACTGAAAACTCACGCAGTCATTACGGATATGAATGAAGTGCTCGGGACGACGGCCGGCAACGCACTGGAAATCGGGGAGTCCGTGCTGTATCTGCGCAACGAGGCACGGGAGTCACGGCTCGATGCAGTTGTAATCGCGATGTGCGCTGAAATGCTGCTAGTTGCCGGCCAGGAAACGGACCGGGGTGCGGCGGCCAGGCGCTGCGAGAAAGTGATCGTGAACGGGCAGGCAGCCCGGAAGTTCGCCCGCATGGTGGAGGCGCTCGGTGGTCCGGCTGACTTCGTGGACAATCACGAGGCCTACTTGCCGAAAGCGAAGGTCATTCACCCGGTCTACACTGACGGAATTGTGTGCGTCGTAGACACGCGCGCTGTAGGTAACGCGATCATCGAATTGGGTGGCGGACGACGACAGGTCGGCGAGGCTCTGGACCTGTCGGTCGGCTTCAGTAGCATCGCTGCCGTGGGCACGGAACTCGACGAGAGCACGCCCCTGGCTGTCATACATGCGGCTTCCGAGGAGGACGCCGCGAATGCCGAGCGAAACTTGCTGGCGGCGGTTTCCACGGGACAGGAAGCGCCTCCGGAACGCCCCGTAATCTGCGAGATTTTGACCGGATAAGCGCACCCGATGCGGTATGCTATGCCAACCTGAGAATAAGAATCAGCCGGGGTAAGCAATGGGCAACTTTATCGGTCTCGCCGGGATCGCAGTCATTCTTGGAATCGCAGTCCTGTTCTCGAGCAATCGGAAGGCGATTCAACTGCGCATAGTCGGCGCGGCGTTCGCTCTGCAGGTCCTCATTGCGACCCTGGTCCTGTATTGGGACAGAGGCCGACAGGGCATCGAGATCGCGAGCAAAGGTATCATGGCCGTGATCAATTATTCGAAAGCCGGCATCGACTTCATGTTCGGGCCGCTGGCGGACACCGACGTAGTCGGTTTCAGTTTCGCGATCAACGTCCTGCCGATCATTATCTTCTTTTCCGCCCTGATGTCGGTGCTGTATCACCTGCGTGTCATGGAATGGATCGTAAAGCTTGTCGGTGGGTTCCTGCACAAAGTCATCGGCACCGGTGCCATCGAGTCCATGAACGCCGCTGCCAATATCTTTGTAGGCCAGACCGAGGCGCCGCTCGCGGTCAGGCCCTACCTGAAGGGTCTCACCGAGGCGCAGATGTTCGCCGTTATGGTGTCGGGTGTTGCGTCGATTGCCGGCACAGTCCTGGCCGGTTACGTCCTGATGGGCGCCGAGCTCAAATACCTGCTCGCCGCCGCATTCATGGCGGCACCGGGCGGCCTGCTTATGGCCAAGATCATCATGCCCGATGACGAGGTAGTGCCGGCGGGCGGGCACGAAAAACTCGTCATGGAAAGAAGCCAGCACAAGAATGTCATTCTTGCAGCGGCATCCGGTACAACTGACGGGCTGCGGCTGGCGGCAAATATCGGCGCCATGCTGATTGCGTTCATCGCCCTGATTGCGCTGTTCAACGGCATTGTTGGCTGGATTTCGGGCTGGTTTGGTTACGAACTGACGCTGCAGATGATCCTTGGCAGGATCTTCCAGCCGTTGATGTTCCTGCTAAGCGTCCCGTGGGACGAAGCCCAGGCGGCCGGAGCGTTGTTTGGCGAAAAACTGATTCTGAACGAGTTCGTCGCGTTTTCGCATTTGAATGAATACCTGGCCGGAATGAGCCCGCGCACCATCGCGGTCGCGACGTTCTCGCTCTGTGGCTTTGCAAATCTGTCATCGATTGCGATTCTCCTGGGTGGACTCGGCGTTCTCGTGCCCGAGAAGCGCGACCTTATCGGGCAGCTCGGATTGAAGGCTGTTCTGGCCGGCTCGCTTTCAAACCTGATGAGCGCCGCACTGGCCGGATTACTGCTGACGTTCTGAAGTCATGACGGCACGTAAGGTGATCATCGACTGCGATCCGGGTCAGGACGACGCGGTTGCCTTGTTTCTTGCCATGTCCTCGCCGGCTGAGCTCGATATTCTCGGCATTACGACCGTGGCGGGTAATGTTCCTCTCGAACTGACCCAGCGCAACGCGCGCATGATGTGTGATGTTGCCGGACTCACGGACCTGCCGGTTTATGCTGGCTGTGAGCGGCCGATGGTGCTCGAGCCGATAACGGCGGAGTATATCCATGGCAACACAGGCATAGACGGCGTCGATGTATTCGAGCCGGACACACCGTTGCAGCACGGTCACGCCGTCGATTTCATTATCGACACACTGCTCGCCGCAGATAAGGGGACAGTCACCTTAGTTCCAACAGGTCCCATGACGAATGTGGCAACAGCGATTCAGCGTGAGCCTGCGATTCTCGAGAGTGTCCAGGAGATCGT
>CALDZH010000177.1 GCA_937944275.1 uncultured Woeseiaceae bacterium | reverse complement strand
CGCCGATCGCGTTTTTATGAACGCAGCGGTGTATACGATTGACGAGCAGCGCAACTGGGCTGAAGCCGTTGCGGTCAAGGATGGCGAGATCATCTACGTTGGTGACGACGAAGGTACGGCTCCATACATTGGTGCCGAGTCAGAGATCATAGATCTGTCCGGCCAGATGCTGTTGCCGGGATTCCATGACTCCCATGCGCACGTCCTGACCGAGGTCCTTTCGGATGATGAGTGTGACTTGCTCAGAATCCCGACGGCCGAGGAGGTCGCCGAGAAGCTGAAAGAGTGCACGGAGCTTGCCGGCCGTGGTGATGATGAGTGGGTTGTTGGCGGTGGCTGGGGTGAGTGGCTGTTTCCCGAAGCCAATCCAAGAAAGGGACTGCTCGATGTGTTGTTCCCGGATCGCCCGGTTATTTTCGGCTCCAGTTTCGGGCATGCCGCATGGGTAAACAGCCGTGCGCTAGAACTCGCCGGCATTACGGTCGAGACCGAGGCCCCACATGACGGTGTTATCGAGCGTGACCCGGAGACGGGTGAGCCCAGCGGCACGCTGCGTGATTCGGCAACCATGCTCGTATACGACATTGTCCCACCGCCGATGAAAGAGGTCCTCATAGCAAGATCCCTGGCCGGTGTTGAGATGCTGCATGCTGCAGGTATCACAGCGGTCATCGAGCCCGGCCTCGATGAAGAAGCTATTCAGTCCGTATTGCACGTGGCCGATAATGGTCGTTTCGATCTGCGTGCCCGAATTTCACTATCGCCGATCTCATGGAGTCCGGGCACGTTCGATGATGGCGTGTTCGAGTTTCTCGAGAAACGCGAGCAATGGCGGCGTACGAATATCGACGTCGATTCAGTGAAGATATATATGGACGGTGTCATCGAGTACGGGACGAGTCCGCTGCTCGAGCCTTACGAAGATGAAGATTACGGGTCTGGCGAGAAGTACTTCTTCTACTCACAGGAAGACGTAAACCGTTACTTCATTGCATTGGATAAGATGGGGTTGCAGGTTCACGTCCATGCAATCGGTGATGCTGCGATTCGTCGGGCGCTGGATGGCTTCGAAGCAATGCGCGAAGCGAACGGCATGTCCGACAACCGCCACCAGATCGTTCACCTGCAACTAATCCACGAAGACGATCGACCACGCTTCGGTGAACTCAATGTCGGGGCTGTGTTCCAGTCGTTGTGGGCATATCCCGACCCGGCCGCTATGGAACTTGACGTTCCCATGCTTGGCAAGGAGCGGACCTGGCAGATGTATCCGATCAGGTCCGTTCACGAGACCGGCGGCCGGATTGTTGGTGGCAGTGACTACTGGGTTACGCAAGTCGAGCCGCTGCTGGCCATCGAGACGGCAGTCACCCGCCAGGATCCCTGGACCAATGACGGTCTTGTCCTCAACGAACAGGAGCGCGTCGATCTCGCTACCATGATCGAGGCCTACACTATCAACGGTGCTTACCAGATGAATCTGGATGATGTACAAGGCTCCATCGAAGTAGGCAAACGCGCGGACTTCGTTGTACTCGACCGGAACCTGTTCGAAGTTCCGGCGTCAGAGATTAGCGATGCCAGAGTCACGATGACCATTTTCGATGGAAGGACCGTCTACGAATGAACCAGCCCATGTTTAACAGCAGGCCCGCGGGTCGAAGTGCGGTCCCCAACGTGATTTTCGCGTTGCTAATAGCAAACGGACTCATTTTCGTACTGCAGCAAATGAGCCCACGATTCATGATGATTAACTTCGCGCTGTGGCCCGCTACGCATTCGCAATCGCCGTTCATGCCCTGGCAATTGCTGACCTACGGATTCCTGCACGGAAACCTCACACATATCGCTTTCAACATGTTCGGCTTGTGGATGTTCGGCCAGGACCTGGAGCGCTTGTGGGGACCGAAGCGATTCCTCAATTACTTTCTTGTCTGCGTGGTCGGGGCCGGGTTCATTCAATTGTTGGTAGCCGGTTTCCAGGGTGGCCTGTACCCAACGGTCGGCGCATCAGGTGGCCTGTTTGGCTTGTTGCTCGCCTATGGGCTGACGTTTCCCAACAGAATCGTCGTGCCACTGTTTCCGCCCATTCCGATGCGCGCCATCACCTTCGTCTTCGTATTCGGCCTGCTCGAGCTCTACCTGGGTGTCAGCGGCAACGCACCGGGCATCGCCAACTTCGCGCACCTCGGTGGTATGCTCGTTGGCTTCCTGATGCTGCGATTCTGGGGACGCAGGCGCAGTCGATGAACTCACTGCTTGCATTGGCCGCTGCCACGGCTGTTCTGGTCCTGATTCCGGGACCAAATGTCGCCCTGATCGTGGCCAATAGCCTGAAGTTCGGCTTCCGCACCGGTGTTTACACTGCGCTAGGGACGACAGCGGGAGTGGGTCTGCAGCTGATTCTTGTTGTGCTGGGACTTGCCGCTGTCATTTCTATTGCTGCAGATGCGCTGACGTGGATTCGGTGGGCTGGCGTGGCGTACCTCATTTATCTCGGGATACGCACCTGGTATGAGCCGGCGCGCGACCTGAGCAAGATTGAAGCAGCGCCAGCTACGTTCTGGCATGGCTTCCTGATCGCTGTGTTGAACCCCAAGACCCTGCTTTTCAATGCCGCCTTCATCCCGCAATTTGTCGCGACCGCTGACGCATCGGTTGCGCGGCTCTGGCTTGTTGCGGCGGTATTTCTTACAGTGCTTCTTGTGGGCGATGTGCTTTGGGCTGCGTTTGCGGATTCCGCTCGAAACGCGCTTGGGCGCTATTCAAATCTACGAAATCGGCTGACGGGATTGCTCCTGACAGCAGCAGGCATAGGCTTGGCGCTGGCGCGCCGTTGAGTGCAACTATTTGCGTACGCCGAGCATCTAACAAAGAATTATATTGGGGAGAAACATGGCTGTTAAACGAAGAGAATTTCTGGGACACATGGCTGCTGGCAGTGCAATCGTGACAATGCCGGCTTTTCTGCAAGGTTGTGGTGTGCAATCCGCGACGGCGGTTAGCCAGGCGACGCCTGAAAACCCGTTTATGGCGTGGTTTGGTGTCGATCAGGCAACGGCGGCGCGCGTCATGTCCGAACTCACGGCGCGAGGCGCCGATGCATCGGACCTTTACTTTCAACATACGCGAAGCAACTCGCTGCGACTTGAGGACGGCATTGTCAGTAGTGCCAGTTCAGGCATTCAGCAGGGTGTTGGCCTGCGTGTCGTAATTGGTGAGCAGACGGGATACGCGTTCACCGAGGATCTGACCATGCCCTCCATGCTGGCAGCCGCCCGCACGGCATCGGCCATTGCCTCTGGAAACGCAGTCGCTGTGCCACAGGCATTCAGTCCGCTCGGTACAGGCGATCTCTACACGACCACGGTGCCCTGGAGCGACGTGGGCATCGATCAGAAGCTCCCCGTTCTCAAGTTCGTCGAGGAAAAAGCGAAAGCGATGGACCCGGCAATCGAGAAGGTTGCCGTCTACTGGGCCGACGCTGATGAGCGCGTCATGATCGCGACGCTCGACGGCAAACTCGTTACGGACCACCGCCCGATGACGCGCCTGACCGTCGTGGTCACGGCGAAACGGGATGGCGAAGTCCAGACGGGCTATTCGAATATCGCAGCACGTGAGGAATTTGGCTGGTACAGCGAAGAACGTATCCTGACGATGGTCAAGGAAGCCGTGGATCGAACGATGATCCAGTTCGAAGCAATCCGGCCGCCGGCGGGCGAAATGCCAGTCATCCTCGCATCCGGCGCGAGCGGCATCCTGCTGCACGAGGCCATCGGCCACGGCATGGAAGCAGACTTCAATCGCAAGGGAACGAGCATCTACTCCGACATGATGGGCAAAAAAGTCGCCGAACCGTTTGTGACGGTCGTCGACCAGGCCTCGATCCCGCGCGAGCGCGGTGCATTGAACTACGATGATGAAGGCAATAAAGCCGGACGTACGGTCATGGTCGAGAATGGCATCCTGAAGTCGTACTTGCACGACCAGATCAGCGCGAAGCAATACGGCCTCGGACCTACCGGATCGGGTCGCCGCGAGTCCTACAAGTACTCGCCCATGCCGCGCATGAGTTGTACGTTCATGGAGGATGGGCCACACACGAAGGACGAGATCATTGCAGCCGTCGATCACGGCATCATCTGCGAAACGTATACCAATGGCCAGGTGCAGATTGGTGCGGGTGACTACACGTTCTATGTCAAGAATGGCTGGCTCGTGGAGAAAGGCAAGGTCACGGCGCCGATCAAGGACGTGAACATCATCGGCAACGGTCCCGAATCACTGAAACGCATCACTATGGTCGCGAACGATGCGCGACTCGATACGGGTGGTTGGACCTGCGGCAAGAACGGCCAAAGTGTGCCGGTGTCGCAGGGGATTCCGACGGTGCTTGTCTCCAACATGACGGTGGGAGGCGAAAATGTCAGCTGATCTTCAGAACAGGGCGGCACAGGCCGTTGAGATGGCGAAGGCCGCGGGCGCGGACGATGCGTGGGCGACAGCTTCGCAAGGTCGTGATGTCGAGTTCGAGTTTCGCGACGGTGCACTCGAGAAAGTAAAGGATACGACGTCGCGCAGCCTGGATATTCAGGTTTACGCGGATGATCGCTACTCGAACCACCAGACCACCGATCTGAGTCCTGACCGGCTGGAGGGTTTCGTTGCCGAGGCCGTTGCGATTACACGTGCTCTGGAACCGGACGAGCATCGCCGGATCACGCCCGCCGAGCTTTTTGCCGGGCGTCCGTCGGACGACCTTGATCTCGTCGATCCGACAGTAGCGGAAATCAGCCGTGAGCAACGGCTGAAATGGTGCGAGTCTCTGGACCGTGTGGCGACAGATCATGAACGCGTCATTTCGGCTACTGCTGGCGTTTACGACGGGACACTCAACTCCGCATCTGCAAGCAGCAATGGCTTTGTCGGATCCCATGCCGAGACCTACTGCTGGTATGGCTCGAACATTACGCTCAGGGACGAGGGCGAAAAACGGGCCTCGGGTGGATGGTATGCCGGAGGACAACATATCGAGTCTTTGCCTGCGCCAGCAGATGTCGCACGTCTCGGGCTGGATCGCGCGCTTGCAAGACTTGGCTCGGAAAAGGGTCCAACGATCAAGACGGCGATGCTCGTTGATGCTCAGGCTGCCGGCTCGCTGATCGGCCGATTGTTGCGGCCCGCGTCAGCCAGAAGCGTTCAGCAAGGCCAGTCGTTCTGGGCTGAGCTTGTCGGCAACAAGGCGTTCAGCGACAAGCTGACCATTCTCGATGATCCGCTCGTTCCACGAGGCTTCGGTTCACGTCATTTTGACGGCGAGGGTATTGCCGCGAAGTACCTGCCGATTGTGGAGAACGGTGCTGTGCGTAATCTTTACGTCGATACATATTACGGTCGCAAGGCCGGCATGAAACCAACGACTGGTTCTCCGTCTAATCGGGTCATCGGACTGGGTGATCACTCGCTCACCGATTTGCTCAAGGAGGTCGGCAACGGCGTGTATGTCACGTCCTGGCTGGGTGGTAACGCCGACAGCACGACGGGCGATTTCTCGCTCGGTCTGCGTGGGCACATGATCGAGAACGGCGAGATCGGCCGTCCGGTCGGCGAGATGAACGTCACCGGTAACCTGAAAGATCTGTTTGGTCGGCTTGAGATGGTCGGAAACGACGTCTACCCATACTCCCGGACCTTGGCG
>CALDZH010000176.1 GCA_937944275.1 uncultured Woeseiaceae bacterium | reverse complement strand
CTTTTCGATCTTCGGGGTCTTCCTGTTTTTTGCCGCAACCGGCACAACGTTTTCCTTCATGGCAATGATCGGAATCATGATCTTGATTGGCGTGGTTGTGAACAACGGGATCGTGCTCGTGGACCATATCAACAACCTACGTCAAGACGGCGTCCCCAGGGACGAGGCGATTGTCGTCGCGGGACGGGATCGTCTGCGACCAATCCTTATGACGGTGGCAACAACGATCGTGGGGCTGACACCCCTCGCCATGGGTACTACACAGGTCGGCGGGGACGGACCTCCGTACTACCCGATGGCAAGAGCGATTATCGGCGGGCTGGCATTCTCGACAGTCGTGTCGCTGCTCGTTGTGCCAGCCCTGTACATTTACTTCGACAGCCTCGCCGCATGGGGCAGAAAGGTCATGCGAACGGCCAAGAGCCCGAGCAGCAAGAGCCAGCTCAACGAGCCGCCGCCGCCAGAGTTGACGACAACCTGAGGCGAACCGGTACTGGCGACATCACGCGTCGAATCCTCAAGCGGCAGGAGTGCCAGCTCGGATGTGTCGTCCGGGCCAAAACTCGCGAGATATGCATCGTCATAGGCGTCAAACAACTCAATAAGGATGTCATAGCTGCCTGTCGGATATCCGGACACGAGTTCGGTCTCGACAATGTATTCATCGGTGCCAGAACTGCCCAGCAGGGTAAAGACATCGGTCACGGCGTACTCATTCCAGGGGCCGAACTCGTAGCTCAGATAAATCACCGCATAGACGTCAGCCGCTACATAGTGTGTGTCCGCATCAAACATCAGGTCGATACCATAGTAGTAGCCGTCGCGATCGAAATCGGCAAATAGCTCCACGTCTGCATCGTAGAACCAGAAATTCGAGTTGCCTGCCGATTGCAGCACAGCCTCGCCTTCCTTTTGTGTCGGCGACGTTGTCGCCCTGGTGCTTCGTGGCCCCTCAGTCTGCAGCTTCTTAAATTCGTCGAACGAAACTTTGCCGTCAACAACACCGCCACGCGTAATTCCCGTGCCCTGCGTGGTCAGGCTTTGTCTTGGTTCACTATCGGTCTCCGCCGCGCCAACAGCCGTCAGCAGCAGCAGGAATATCGTCACGGTTGTGCGGGTTATGAGTTTCATATCGGCGTCCTCTATATTTGCGTTCGATTCTATTTAGCGCCCGGGACACTGAATCGACGCTGAACCCTTTGGGTATTCCATGACAAGCATGCGAACATGTTCAGCTTGCGTTTAGAAAACGAATAAACACCCCTTGATGAGCCCCCTCGATGAACAGGAAAACGTCCCTCGTGCAGCCGCCTGGCTGGTGCTTGGCGTGGTCGGCGGGCTCGGGCTGGACCTGTGTGCCAAACAGATTTTGCAGACTTACTCGCTCGTTCAGTTCGTCCTGCTACGTAGTGGTATCGCCATGTTCATAATGCTCGCCATAGCGCCGCGGTTCGGCGGCATTGAGGCGTTGCGTACCAAGGAGATCGGCTGGCATTTCCTGCGCACACTGTTCGCGATCGGCGCAATGTACGGCTTCTTCTATGGACTGGCTCGCATGCCACTCGTCAATGCGCTGACGCTAGGCTATACGGCGCCACTGATCATGACGGTGCTGGCGTCGATATTTCTGAAGGAAACTATCGGCTGGCGCCGCTGGGCTGCCGTCACCGTTGGCTTCGTTGGCGTACTGATGATATTGCGACCGGGAAGCGGCGAGTTTTCATTCGCCGCCGCAGCAGTCCTGATCGCCGCATTCTGCTATGCATGCCAGGCCATAACGGCTCGCCGGCTGAGCGGCACTGAATCGACGCTGGCACTCTCGTTCTACGTCGTTGTGGGCCCACTCGTAGTCGCGCTTGCCGTGATGGATGCCCAAACCTGGTTGTCTCCCGATCTGGCTGGATGGACGTTGCTGTGCGTTGCGGCGGTGGCCTCGATTTTCGCCTGGGTAGGATTCGTCAATGGATATCGTGCCGTTTCACCAGCGACGCTTGCGCCACTCGAGTACATTGCCCTCGTGGGAGGTGCAGTCGCGGGATTTTTGATCTGGGACGAAGTGCCTGATAACTGGGTCGTCTTTGGCGCCCTGATAATTATCGGGTCGGGCATATTCGTCGTGTATCGAGGCGAGGCGAAAAAAGCCGAGGTCTGAAGGCGTTATTTTGCCCGGAGTACCCGCCAAACAAAAAAAGCGAGCCTCCTGGCCCGCTCCTTCATCAAAAATTGCGGCTACTAGACGTCGCCGGCAATTAGTCCGGCGATTTGCGCCGGTGTTACGTTCAGGGCACTGACAACGTTGTTGAAGAAATCAACTTCGAGCGCACTAACCGTTGAGTCACTGCGGAATACGTCCGCAAGCGCCTGGACGATCTCCGAGCATTGTCCCTCGGACAACTTTTTCTCAACGCCACGCAGATACTTGACCAGTGTGGCTTCCGCATAGAGTTCTTGCCTCGCGGCTACACGAATGTCCGCAGAACTGAACTCCTTGCCAGTATGCTCATTGAGAATTTGCTGGATACGTTCGACTTCAACATGTTGGATACTCACGTCGGCATCAGCAGCTCTCGCCAACGTCATAAGCAAGGCCTCTTGGAAAAGGTCTTTCTGCCGGTCCGCGCTTAATTCCGAACCACCGAAAACTTTCAATACGTTCTTGAGATCTGCAATTGCCATTATCTACTCTCTTTTGATTCTTGTCGGGGTGCGTCCCGAGGCCGGCCAACAATAATAACCCACACAATGCGTCGAATTGAAGGCATATTTGTTACTTAAATTTTCACTTGGAATTCATTGATTTCCAAGACATACTAATCTCGGGCAAACAAACAAAAGGAGGTGATCCATGTCTAGTGGGATAACAAAGGTATCTGGAAAACCTAAAGGTCTGACGCGAAAGATGGAGCACCGCTACTCACTTCGCTAATTCTCCTTTTCAGATATTTGATTCCACGGAAAGCCGCAGCAATGCGGCTTTCTCTGTTTAAGCCGCCAATATTCTTCGTAACGCGGCGAGCAACTCATCGATTTCTTCCGCGCTGTTATAGTGCACAGGACCAATGCGCACGGCACCACCTGCCTCGTGAATATTCAATGCCTTGGCGACCTCGACTGCATAGTAATGACCATTCCAGACGAAAATATTTTCTTTCGCGAGCGATTCGGCGATATAGCCCGGTGCAACTTTGTCGTGTGTAAATGCAACGGTAGGAACACGTCTCTCCATGGCATCCGGTGAGGTAATCCCCTGCACGGTCACTCCATCTATGTCCAGCAGACCCTCAATCAATTGGGTTGCCAGCAACTTCTCATAAGCAAACAGCATGTCCATTGCGGCACGTAAAGCAGGTCGGCCACTACTTGCGCCGGCCATTGACTGGCCAATCCAGGCAAAGTAATCGACCGCAGCCTTTACGCCGGCGAACCCCTCATGACTTTGCGTACCCGTCTCGAAACATTCCGGTATAGCCGATGTGGCAGGCCTTACCTTGTAGGGTTCCAGTTGTTCCAGCAGTTCACGTCTTCCCCAGAGTACGCCCTGGTGAGGACCGAAAAACTTGTAGGGAGAGCACGCCAGGAAGTCACAACCGATGGCTTGCACATCCGTCGCAACGTGCGGGACGGACTGAACACCGTCGATGTACGTCAAGACGCCAGCGGCCTTTGCCTTTGCACATATCGTCTCTACGTCATTCAGGGTCCCGGTCATGTTGCTCGCACCACCAACACAGAGGAGTCGTGTACGCTCCGTAATCAGGTCATCGAGAACATCGAGATCGAACTCGAATGTGTCGGTGTTGAAAGGTAACCACTTGACCTCTAATTCGAGTTGCGTGGCGAGCAATACCCACGGCCAGACATTGGCGTCGTGATCCATGCGCGAGAGAATAATTTCGTCGCCGGGTCGAAGCAGCTGACCGATCGAACGGGAAATATGCATCGTTATTGTCGTCATGTTCTGACCGAACACGATCTCGTCGCTCGACGGCGCATTGAGAAGATCCGCCATCGCGTCGCGGGCCGAGTTTACAATTTCAGTTGCGGCTTGCGACGTTCGAAAGTGGCCACCAAGATTCGCATTGGCTGACAGTAAGCATGCGGACATTGCGTCGGCGACCATCCTGGGCACCTGTGTACCAGCGGGGTTGTCGAGGTAGATACGGCGTACGCCGTCGTCCTTTATGGCAAGCGCAGGAAACTGCGCCCGCACAGCGTCGAGATCAAATGACATTCCTTATTCCTCGGCCTTGCCGCCCCATT
>CALDZH010000175.1 GCA_937944275.1 uncultured Woeseiaceae bacterium | reverse complement strand
GATGCGCTGTGCCAGACCTTCGATGATCGCGGTCTTGCCAACGCCCGGCTCACCGATCAGCACCGGGTTGTTCTTCGTGCGTCGCTGCAGGATCTGAATCGTACGGCGGATCTCGTCGTCACGACCGATAATCGGGTCCAGTTTGCCCTGCTCGGCACGCTCGGTGACATCGATCGTGAATTTCTCGAGTGCCTGACGCGTATCTTCGGCATTGGGGTCATTGACCTGTGCCCCGCCGCGCAGGTCGTCAATCGCTTTCTCGATGGCACCGCGCACGGCGCCTGCCTGTTCCATCACGGCCTTGAGCGGTGACTTTTCTTCCATCGCCGCAAGCACGAAGAGTTCGCTGGAGATGTACTGGTCATTGCGCTTCTGTGCCAGCTTGTCAGTAATGTTGAACAGCTTGGTCAGTTCAGTGCCGATATGAACTTCGCCACCGGCGCCCTCGACTTTGGGCAGGCGATCAATCGCATCGCCCAACTGCGAGCGCAGCAGATTAACGTTGACGCCCGACTTGGTCAGCAGCCCACGTACGCTGCCTCCCTGCTGGTCAAGCAGTGCCACCATGACGTGCGCGGGCTCAATGAACTGGTGATCACGGCCAACGGCCAACGACTGCGCGTCGGCAAGCGCCATCTGGAATTTGCTGGTCAGTTTGTCTATTCGCATGGGTTTTCCCCTTGGGCCGCAGGCCCAAAAAAACCTTGAAGATCCATAGATGGGGGCCGCAGGCCCAAAAAAACCTCGAAGATCCATAGATGGGGCCGAAGCCCCGAAATTATTTACTGACCGTGAGATAGGTGTTTTAAGCGCTATTTCAAGAGGACAAATGACACCATGCGGCCGCAATCGGGGTCCCGGCGGTAGGAATGGAAGCGATCAGCCTCGGCGAATGTGCACCATTGCCCGCCAAAGACTGCCTTCAGACCGGACCTGGCGAGGCGTTGGCGAGCAAGGCCGTACAAGTCGGCCTGCCACCGGCCACGCGCATTCTGCTCGAAACAGGCGGCAGCCCCTGGATCCTGCGCAATGAACACATCCCGCACCTCATTTCCTACCTCGAAATTTGCTTGCGAAATTGCGGGACCCAGCCAGGCGATGAGATACGCTGGCGGTGAGCTCATTGCGGCAATCGTGTTTTCGAGTATGCCGGCGGCAAGCCCGCGCCAGCCGGCGTGGGCTGCAGCGACTTCGTCGCCTTCCCGCGAGCAAAAAAGCACCGGCAGACAATCGGCTGTCCGCACGGCACACAAATCCCCGCGGCTGCGGCCAGTTACAGCATCTGCATCAAGGGGCTCATCCGCTTGCCGGACCGCCGCGGCAGACACAACAATGGCGCCATGCACCTGGTTCAAAAGCTTCAGGTCGCGCGGCAGTTCGCCGGCTGCAACCGCCATCGTCGTCGTGCCCGCCACGACGTTGTCCGGCACGGGCCAATCCGGCCTGATGATGCCTGTCACTGCATGTCCTCGCGAAGTACTTCGAGCAGTTCCCGAAATTCCTTGGGTGGCGGAACCTCGAGTTCGACCGTCTCTTCGGAGGTGGGGTGTTCGAAAGCGAGGCGCGTGGCATGCAGAGCCTGCCGCTTGAAGCGCCTGAGGGTCTCGATAAGGGGGTCACTCGCGCCCTTGGGCAGGGCCAGGCGTCCTCCATAAACAGGGTCGCCAATGAGCGCATGACGGCGCCAGGCAAAGTGCACGCGAATCTGGTGTGTGCGGCCCGTTTCCAGCTTCACGCAGATATAGGTAAAGGCCCGGAAGCGCTCGAGGACCGTGTAGTGAGTGACGGCAGGCTTGCCGTTTTGCTGGACACTCATACGTTTACGGTCCACGGGATGTCGCGCGATGGGTTGGTCGATCGTACCGCCGCCCGTCAGTACACCACTGCAGACCGCGAGGTAATGCCGCGCTATCGCTCTTTCCGCCAGCTGGCGCACCAGTGCCGTATGCGCCTGCAAGGTCTTTGCGATCAACAGGAGCCCGGTCGTATCCTTGTCGATACGATGGATGATCCCGGCCCGTGGCACCTGCTCCAGCTGAGGAGCGTGGTGCAGCAGGCCATTCATCAGCGTGCCACCCGGGTTGCCCGCCCCCGGATGGACGACCAGGCCAGCCGGCTTGTTGACGACCAGCAGGTCCTCATCCTCATACACAACATCCAGCGTTATGGGCTCTGGTTCGGCACGCACTTCGCTCTCGACAAGGGGCTCGAGCTCAACGATCTCCCCGCCAGAAACGGCATCGCGGGGCCGCTGCGGGCCGCCCTCGACCCTTATCGCACCTGCCAGCAGCCATTCCTTGAGCCGACTGCGTGAATATTCGGGAAACATCCGGGCCAGGGCCTGGTCCAAACGGAGACCGGCCAGCTCCTCCGGGATGGTCAATATTTGTTTTTCTGAGTTCATGACTAAGCCGGAGTTTACGGTATACTCGCCGACCTTGAACGCCCTGACCCACAGAATTATGAGATTTGATTTACGCTTTTACCGCTTGTTGCTCGTCGCCATCCTGTCGGTGACGCTGGTCGCCTGTGCGGGGAACGACGAGCAGAGGACCGAAGTTCAGAACATCACCGAGGCCTACGACACAGCCAAACGTTCGGTCGAGCGCGGCAATTACCGCAAAGGGATCCAGATTTTCGAAGCGATCCAGGCCCGCTATCCATTCAGCGACCTGTCCCGCCAGATTCAGCTCGAGCTCATGTACGCGTATTACAAGAGCGGCAACAAGGAACAGGCTGTCGAAACAGCCGATACGTTTATGCGCGAGAACCCGATTCACCCTAGGGTCGACTATGCGTTGTATATCAAGGGCCTTGCTTACTATGAAAGCACCCCTGGCATACTCGAACGCTGGTTCAATAAAGACGTCACTGAACGCCCGCCGCTCGACGTACAGCTCGCTTATTCGAGTCTGCGGCGTCTTGTCGAGCGTTTCCCGGCCAGCGAGTACGCGGCAGATGCAGAACAACGCATGATCGCGATCAAGAATCGTCTTGCCGACTACGAGAATCACGTCGCGGACTACTACCTGCGGCGTGGCGCCTATGTCGCGGCCCTGAATCGCGCAAAAGGCTCGCTCGAGATGTACAACGGCGCGACGGGCAATGCCACGTCATTGCAGATCATGGCTCAGGCCTACGAAAAGCTGGGTATGGCGGATCTCGCCGCCGACACACGGCGCGTGCTGGTCGCGAATTTCCCCGAGGAAAGTTAGGTCGGGAACCTGTAGCCCGAAGTAATCGGGTAACGCCAGTCCCGACCGAAAGCCCGACTGCTGATACGCACACCAGGTGGCGCCTGCCGACGCTTGTACTCATTGCGCTTGACCATCTCGAGAACCCGAATTACGACGTCGCGATCGAACCCGAGCGCGGTAATTTCCGCTACCGACAAATCCTTTTCGATAAACGCCTCGAGGATAGGATCGAGAACATCATAGTCCGGCAGGGAATCGGTGTCCTTCTGGTCCGCCCGTAATTCGGCGGACGGGGGGCGGGTGATCACGCGCTCGGGAATTGCTTCACCAAGCGTGTTGCGATAACGCGCAAGTTCAAACACGAGCGACTTTCTGCAGTCCTTGATCGGTGCGAACCCACCAGCCATGTCTCCATATAAGGTTGCGTAGCCGACCGCCATTTCACTCTTGTTGCCAGTGGTCAGCAACATGCGGCCGGTCTTGTTCGAAATGGCCATGAGCAAGAGGCCGCGGCATCTCGCCTGAATATTCTCTTCGGTGGCATCAGGCTCTGTATCGCCAAGAACCGGCTGCAATTGAGCGATCGTCGCCTCGTACATTGGCTCGATAGGAATGACGTCATAGCGTATACCGAACGTCTCCGCCTGTTTCCTCGAGTCTTCCTGACTCATCGTCGATGTATACCTGAACGGCATTTGCACGGCGCGCACACGCTCTGCGCCGATGGCATCGCAGGCGATGGCACAGACGAGAGCGGAATCGATCCCACCGGACAGTCCAATAATTACGCCCGGGAATCCGTGGTTCATCACGTAGTCACGGGTACCTTTTACAAGAGCGCGATAGATCGTCGCGGCCTTGCCATCCGCTTGCGCAATGTGACCGCGCTCAGGCACCACACCGGCAGCGCCCCCGTTGAGCACGAGCGTATGCATGCTTTCTTCAAATGAACGCGCCCTGCAAACCACGTCCCCGTCCGCACTCATGACGAATGACCCACCGTCAAAGACGAGCTCGTCCTGACCTCCGACGTGATTCACATAGACGACCGGAATGCCGACCTCGGCCACGCGCGCACGCACGACGCTTTCACGATTCTCCTGGCTGCGAACTTCGAATGGCGACCCATTGATCACGATAGCGCATTCCGCTCCGGCCGCCCGACTCGCCTCCATCGGACCGGAACTCCATACGTCCTCGCAGATATTCAGGCCAATGCGTATGCCGTTGAGTTTGAAGACAGCGGAGTCACTCCCGGCTGTGAAATACCGCTCCTCATCGAAGACCGCATAGTTTGGCAGAAGTTGCTTGCGGTAATGCGCGACAACCTTGCCATCCAGCAGCACGGCGCAGGCATTGTAGATGTGTTGGTCGTCGTATTCCGGAAATCCGAGAAGTACGGCGATGCCAGACACTTCGTCAAGCACCGTTGCAACCGCGGCCTCGACGTCATGGCGCAGCCCGGCATGGAATAACAGGTCTTCGGGCGGGTACCCGCAGACACTCAGTTCAGGGAATACGACGATATCGGCAGCGTCCGCATCGCGCGCGCGCTGCGCATGCTCGATAATTTTGGCCGTGTTCCCTGCGACATCGCCCACGATGAGATCGATCTGGGCGAGCGCAACTTTAACGGCGTCGGTCATTTAAGGCCCAGCTCAGGAGCTGATGACCTCCTTCATCTTCGAGCCCAGCTCAGCCGGGGAGCGGACAGTAGCCACGCCAGCGGCATCCAGGGCCTTGAACTTGTCTTCTGCCGTGCCTTTGCCGCCCGCGATAATTGCGCCGGCGTGCCCCATGCGTTTGCCGGGAGGCGCGGTAACACCGGCAATGTAGGCAACAACAGGCTTCGAGACATTACTCTTTATGAACTCTGCCGCAGCCTCTTCGTCCGTGCCGCCGATTTCGCCAACCATGATGATGCCGTCGGTCTCAGGATCTGCTTCGAAAAGCTCGAGGCAGTCGATAAAGTTCATGCCGCGCACGGGGTCGCCGCCGATACCGATGCACGTGGTCTGGCCCAGGCCATTCGTCGTCGTCTGGTACACGGCTTCGTACGTCAGCGTACCCGAACGCGATACGACGCCAATGCGGCCTTTCTTGTGAATAAAGCCAGGCATGATGCCGATCTTGCATTCCTCCGGCGTGATGATTCCCGGACAGTTCGGGCCAATCAGGCGGCACTCGTATTCCTGCAGCGCCGACTTGACCTTGACCATGTCGTTGACCGGAATCCCTTCGGTAATGCAGACGATCAGATCGACACCACCATCGGCTGCTTCGAGGATCGCATCAGCCGCAAACGGCGGTGGCACATAAATCATGCTGACATCCGCGCCTGTAGCGGCAACGGCGTCGCGAACCGTGTTGTATACCGGCACGCCGAGATGCTCCTGACCGCCACGCCCGGGCGTTACGCCGGCGACGACCTGCGTGCCATACTCGATGCACTGTTCAGTGTGGAAGGACCCCTGGTTACCGGTGATGCCCTGGCAGAGGATCTTGCTGTCTTTGTTGACCAGAATACTCATTCGTCTACCCGTCAGGTTGCCGCAGCAACCACTTTTTTGGCTGCGTCAGTAAGATCTTCCGCCGCAATGATGTCCAGACCGCTGTTTGCCAGCAGTTCACG
>CALDZH010000174.1 GCA_937944275.1 uncultured Woeseiaceae bacterium | reverse complement strand
GCCTGCGGCGTTCTCCCTCTTTGCTGCTACTTGTCATTCGAGATGACCCACCTCTGGTGTCTTTTATTACCGGTATGCCATAAAACAGGCAGAAATCGTGGAAACCCTACCTAAATACAGGGAAAATAAGTACTTCTTTTCGTTATTCTGAATAGCTATGAGTGTATCGTCCCCTGGACAGTTCCCCTGGATCCGCATGCGGCGCAACCGCCGCACGCCGGCGTTGCGCAGCCTCGTGCAGGAAACAACCTTGTCGAGCGCCGATTTCATCTACCCGGTCTTTGTCCTCGAGGGCGAGGGGTGCGAGGAAGATGTGCCATCGATGCCGGGTATCTCCCGCAAAAGCATTGACCTACTGCTCCATGAGCTGAAAGAGGCCCATGAACTCGGCATTCCTGCCGTAGCCCTGTTTCCGGTGATCGACCAGGACAGGAAGAGCCTCAATGGTGCCGAGTGTGCGAACCCGGACGGGCTCGTCCAGCGCACGGTACGCGCAATCAAGGCAGAGCTGCCTGAACTTGCCGTCATGACCGATGTCGCGCTGGATCCTTATACGACGCACGGTCAGGACGGCATCATCGACGACGATGGTTACGTTCTGAATGACGTCACCGTGGACATGCTGGTCAGGCAAGCCGTCTCCCATGCCGATGCGGGTGCCGACATCGTCGCGCCGTCCGACATGATGGACGGCCGCATCGGGGCTGTTCGCGCCGCCCTAGAGGATAGCGGGCACGTCAACACGATCATCATGGCTTATTCAGCGAAGTTTTCATCGAGTTTCTATGGGCCGTTCCGCGATGCCTGTGGCTCCGCGGCGAACATCAAGGGCGGCGACAAGCACACCTACCAGGTGTCGCCGGCTAATAGTGACGAGGCCGTTCGCGAAGTCGGCCTGGATCTCGACGAGGGGGCCGACATGGTCATGGTCAAGCCGGCATTGCCTTATCTCGATATCGTGCGGCGCGTCAAAGACGCCTACGAGGTGCCGACAATGGCGTACCAGGTCAGCGGTGAGTATGCGATGCTCAAGGCGGTTGCGCAGAAAGGCTGGCTTAACGAAAGGGCGGTCGTGCTAGAGTCACTGCTGGGCATCAAGCGCGCAGGTGCCAATGCGATTCTGACCTACTTTGCGATAGACGCTGCGCGCTGGCTCGCGGAGCGCGAATGACGACGATTGACCGCTATGGAGTAATGGGTTACCCGGTGTCCCATAGCCGCTCTCCCGTCATCCATCGCCTGTTCGCACTTCAGACCAATCAACATATCCAGTACGAGCTACTAGAGGTCGCACCCGACAGACTGGAAGCGGCGGTACGCCAATTCCAGCGTACTGGCGGCAAAGGCCTCAACATCACCGTGCCGCATAAAAGTGAAGTCGCAAGACTCTGCGACCAGCTGAGCGAACCCGCAAGCACGGCAGGTGCCGTCAACACCCTGTCATTTCGAGAGGGCGAGATTCGTGGTGACAACACCGACGGTATCGGGCTACTGCGTGACCTGGCCATCAACCAGGGGATTACTCTCGATGGTGCGAATATCCTGATACTCGGTGCTGGCGGCGCGACTCGCGGTATCGTTGGCCCGCTGCTTGAAATGCAGCCATCATCACTGTGTATTGCAAACAGGACCATCGACAAGGCGCAAGCGCTCGCCGAGCACTTTTCGTACTCGGGACCCGTTTCTGCCTGCCGCTTTAACATGGTGCCGGTCAGCGAAGAATACGACCTCATCATCAACGCGACATCGGCTGGCGTAAGGGGCGAAACGCCACCCTATCCCGAATCCGCGATATCGGAGCATACGTTCTGCTATGACTTGTCATACGGACTCAAGCCGACCCCATTCAGCGTCTGGGCACGTGAGCATGGCGCCGCGCGTTCCGTGATGGGTTGGGGCATGCTCGTCGAACAGGCTGCCGAGTCATTCCACATCTGGCGCGGCGTGCTGCCAGACACCGCGCCGGTTCTCAAGCAGATGACGATCACGGCGTAGCCTGCCCCGTGACGCCGGACATCGCGTCCGATTTGTTGACTGTTACTTTGACCGATTATCCAGGTAGTACCGGACCGCGTTCTGCACATGCCTGAAACGGTCGCCACCAAGGTGCTTCCCGCCGTACCAGCGAGTGACCACGATAATGTGGTTTCGCAGTCCTTCCCTGTCCAGCATTCGGACGATCACCATGCCGGCTCCCGACTCACCATCATCGTTCTTGACCGGCCCGGAGTCCTTAACAAACGCCCATGTGTTGTGGGTTGCCCTGGCGAACTTTTTCTTACGGCAAAGGCTCTCGATAAACGCCCTTGCCTCATCCGAAGAACGGCACTCCCCGCCCGAAACGGCATACTTCGAACCGCGATCTGAAATTATTCCGTCAAATATCTGCATGGAACCTTTTACCCGGTACAAGCAGGCCAAATGATACGATGGTTCGCAGTGGCAGACAGCCCGAACCAGCGAACAATGAGAACTGCAATGCGCGAACTTAAGCTCAGGTTGGAGACCCAGGTCCTACCCAAATGCCCTCACTGCAAAAAGAACATTACCGAAGTCGCCTATAGCGAGCTGCATGGCGGGTTCTTCGGCAAACGGTATATTTACTTCTGCCCGTCCTGCCAGAGTTCTTTGGGCGTATCACATCGCAAAGGGTTCTGGATGGGCTAGGAGCGGCCCCTGGCCGACTCGCTAACGCATCGTCACCAGTTCTTCCGAGCTCGTCGGGTGAATTGCGACGGTGTCATCGAAGTCTTTCTTTGTCGCTCCCATGCGCATGGCGACTGCGAAGCCCTGCATCATCTCGTCGGCACCTTCGCCAATGACATGGCAACCGACGACACGCTCGTCCGCGCCGGCAGTGATGAGTTTCATCTCCGAGCGACGCTTGTTGGTCCCGAGCGCGTAATACATGCCGATAAATGAGGACGAATACACTTTCATATCATCGCCGTACTGCTCACGCGCTTCGTCCTCGGTCAGTCCTACCGTGCCGATTGTCGGATGACTGAAGATCACGGTTGGAATCGTCTCGTAATCCAGATGACGGCCTTCCATGCCGCCATAGAGCCGGTCGGCCAGCCTGCGTCCCGCCGCGATTGCAACCGGCGTCAGGGCGGCACGTCCCGTCACGTCGCCCAGCGCGAAGATATCGTCGATGTTCGTCTGTTGCAGCTTGTCCGTTGGAATGAAACCGCGGTCGTCCAGTTCGACTCCCGCTTTCCGAGCGTCCAGCGTCCCGGTGTTGGGTGACCGACCGATCGCCCAGACCAGGCTGTCAGCAGGCCCGAATGTGCGGCCGTCCTCGGCGTGCAGAACGAGACCCGCGTCGGTCTTCTCGACCGACTTCGGCACGACGCGCGTGACCAGGTCGATGTCGTCCCTGTCCATGCAATCCATGAGTCTCGTGGCAAGCATTTTGTCGAACTCGCGCAACACGCTGTCCTTGCGAACCACGAGCCGCACATCAGACCCCAGTGCATTAAACACACCGGCAAGTTCAACGGCGATGTAGCCACTTCCCGCAATCAGGACGCGTTGCGGTCGGGCGTCGAGTTCGAAAAATTCATCCGACGTAATGCCAAGTTCGGCGCCGGGTATTTCGGGCACGGACGGGCGGCCACCCGTCGCGATGACGATGCGATCCGCTTCGACCTTCTGGCCATCGATGTCAACCGTATGTGCATCGACAAAGCGCGCATGGCCGGACAGGTAGGTAACGCCGCGCTTGTCGAGATTGTTCTCGTAAATACCGTTCAGTCGCTTGATATATGCGTCGCGTCGCTCTTTGAGGCCGGCCCAGTCGTGCCCTTTAACTTCGACGTCGAAGCCATAATCGGCAACGTGATGGAACCCGTGCGCGTGATGCGCTGCGTACCACATGATTTTCTTGGGCACACACCCTACGTTGACACAGGTCCCACCCAGCGGGCCGTACTCGACGACGGCCGCTTTCGCGCCGTATTCGGCCGCACGCTGCGCATGCGCGAGTCCACCGCTGCCGCCACCTATTACCAGGAGGTCGTATCGTTCCGCCACTCTTTATTCTCCTTGATGTGTGCTGATTCGGCCCCGCAGACCGCATAATTGCCTGTGCTAATATGCGGCGCCACAAAAGGATATCAACCACCCCATGACCAACCCCTTGCTCGACACATCATCATTACCCCGGTTCGGAGATATAAAGCCCGAACATGTACTGCCTGCCATTCAACAGGTCATCGCGGGTAATCGCGCCCGGCTCAACGATCTGCTTGGCTCAGATAATGTACCCGACATCGATGCAGTCGTCGCACCTGTCGAACACATGGAGCATGAACTCAGCCGCATCTGGTCACCAGTCAGCCATCTGCAAAGTGTACTTGGATCGAAGGACTGGCGTGAGGCTTACAAACAGGCGCTGCCCCTGTTGACCGAGTACGGCACTGAAATATCACAAAATGCCGATCTGCAACGTGCGTATGCAGAAGTCAGCAAAAACCTGCCAGATGACGCAAGTGAGGCGAGTCGCAGCGCCGTGGATCATGCGTTGCGGGACTTTCACCTTGCCGGCGTCGATCTTCAGGCAGAGGCAAAAGAGCGCTTCAAGGGCATCATGCAGGAGCTTGTCCAGACGCAGGCGACATTCGAACACAACATCCAGGATGCCTCTGATGCCTGGACATTAAATATCGTTGGCGATGACAATCTCCGCGGCCTGCCCGAGGCCGTGCTGGCAAGAGCCGCGGAGGATGCAAAAAAGGCGTCTCTCAGCGGCTGGCTACTGTCACTCGACCACCCGACGTATGATGCCGTTTTAAAGCACGCCGACTCCCGCGACCTGCGCGAGGCGATGTACCGTGGCTGGGTTACGCGCGCGTCGGACCAGGGCAAAGACTCCAAATGGGATAACAGCGAGAATATTGAAAAGGTTCTCGCCTTGCGTCACGAGGCAGCCAACCTGATCGGCTTCAAGAGCTATGCCGAATATTCGCTCGCGACGAAAATGGCCGACACACCCGAACAGGTGCTTGGTTTTCTCCGCGAATTGTCTGGCCACTCCCGGGCCGCCGCAGAGAAGGAGCTCGAGGAGCTGACCGAGTTCGCGGGCATGCATCTCGAAGCCTGGGACATTACCTACTGGCTTGAGAAGTACAAACAGGATAAGTACTCCGTATCAAACGAGGAGTTGCGCGCCTATTTTCCGGCGACAACTGTGAAGGACGGCCTGTTTGCACTTGCATCGCAACTCTACGGTGTCGAGTTGCAGCAAGACGAAAATGTCACGACGTGGCACGAGGACGTCCGCTACTACAACGTACGCCAGAGCGGGGCAGTGCTTGGCGGGTTCTATACCGATCTTTTTGCACGCAATGGGAAGCGTACCGGGGCGTGGATCGACGAATGTGTCTCCAGGCAACAGTTGAACGGGCATTTTGCTTTTCCGGTTGGCTATCTTGTCTGCAACTTCCAGCGGCCCGACGACAGGGGTCTCTCGCTGCTCACGCACGATGATGTCGTTACGCTTTTCCACGAATTTGGCCACATGCTTCATCACCTGCTTACACAGGTCGATTTCCCGAGCGTGTCGGGCATCAACGGCGTTCCCTGGGATGCTGTTGAGCTGCCAAGCCAGTTCATGGAGAACTTCGCCTGGAATTATGACGTGCTGACCCGCTGTTCCTCGCATCACCAGTTCAACAAACCCTTGCCGCGCGACCTGTTCGACAAGTTGATAAATAGCCGCCACGCGGGCGCTGCCCTTGCCATGCTGAGGCAACTCGAACTCGGACTGTTCGATTTCAGGGTGCATACCGAATACAACCCCGACGCACCTGTGCCGGTGCTGGAAACACTCGCTGAGGTTCGTGACGAAGTGGCTCTTATCAGGCATCCGGACATCAATCGGCTGCCCCATGCGTTCTCTCACATATTCGCCGGCGGTTATGCGGCAGGTTATTACAGCTATAAATGGGCGGAGGTGCTTGCAGCCGATGCTTTCAGTGCGTTCGAGGATGCGGGAATTTTCGACGAGGCAACTGCCCGGCGATTCCGGCGCGAGATACTGGAAGTAGGTGGCAGCCGGGACATCATGCAGGCCTACATCGCTTTTCGCGGCCGCGAGCCGACGATTGACGCCCTGCTACGGCAGACAGGAATCGAAGTCTGATGAAAATAGCTACCTGGAACGTCAACTCAATGAACGTGCGTCTGCCGCATGTAGTGGAGTGGCTGCAAAACCACGAGCCCGACGTGCTTGTGCTGCAGGAGATCAAGCAGCTTACGGAGAATTTTCCGACAGAAGCCTTACAGGAAATTGGCTATCACTCCATCGCGAGCGGCCAGAAAACCTACAATGGCGTCGCCGTTATCAGCAAGACACCGGCGACCGATCCCGTTGCCGACTTTCCGGATCTGGATGACCCGCAACGACGCATTCTGGCCAGCACTGTGGACGGCGTGCGCATCGTTGACCTTTACATACCCAATGGATCGGAGGTCGGTTCCGAGAAGTACGACTACAAGCTCCGTTGGCTGAAGTCACTACGCAACTTTCTCGAAGCAGAGATGCAACGGCACGAGAATGTCGTCGTGCTCGGTGACTTCAATATCGCGCCGGCTGATGCCGACGTTTACGACCCCGAAAAATGGGGCGAGGCAATTCTTTGTAGCCCACTGGAACGCCAGGCGCTTGGCGAACTTTTCAGCCTGGGTCTGACAGATGTGTTCCGCAAGTTCGAACATCCGGAAGGAACATTCAGTTGGTGGGACTACCGCGCTGCAGGTTTTCGCCGCAATGCGGGTTTGCGCATCGACCTGATTCTGACCAACGACAGCATGACCGAGCGCTGCAAAGCGAGTTATGTTGACAAGGAACCACGTGCCTGGGAGCGTCCCTCTGACCACGCCCCTGTCGTTGCTGAATTTGACGGCTGATCTTACATATTTCCTGATTTGTCGCTGTGGCCTGGCGTGGGCACGTGTAAGATGATAATCAAAAAAGCGCCATAATAAATGTCTCAAGATCGCCGTAACGATTACGACGTAACCAACACAGTGCAGGTTAGTGAGCCCGTGTCGGTGCGCAACGCCGTGCACGAACTCTTCGCCGAAACGTTTCCCGGTATGTCGTTTGACAAGTTGTGGCTCGCTTTTTATGACTTCGAGCGTCTGTTTACGGGCCGCTACCCGGGTTACAAGGGTTGTGACACCACCTATCACGACATGCAACATACGCTCGACATGACGCTGGCGCTGGCGCGCCTCGTGTCAGGCTATGAGCGTAGTGTTGAACCACCGGACCGTCTCGGCGCGGCTCGCGCGCAAATGGCGATTGTCACTTCTCTGTTTCATGATTCGGGCTACATTCGACATGAAGCACGCGATAAAGACTTCACCAATGGCGCCGAATTCACGCTCTACCATGTTTCACGCAGCGCAGACTTCCTGAGGCGATACCTGCCCGAGCTCGGACTCGCGAAAGACGTCGGTATCGCCAGCATGATCGTCCACTTCACAGGATATGAGCTCGATCTCGACAAGATCGAACTTGACGATCCGCGCGACATCATTTGCGGTCACCTGATAGGCACCGCAGACATGATTGCGCAGATGGCGGATCGCTGCTATCTCGAGAAATGTCGCGATCGGCTATACAACGAGTTCGTTGTCGGCGGTGTCGCCGTTGAGAATCCGGGACCGGGCGAGTATGTGGTTCGTTACAAGTCTGGCAAGGACCTGTTGAAAAAAACACCGGCGTTCTACCAGCATGTCATGCGCGATCGTCTCAATTCAAAATTCAATCGCGTCTATCGGTATATGGAGGTGCTGTACGATGGCAAGAATCCGTACATCGACGCAATACGATCGAACATCACGCACCTCGTCCGAATTCTCGAAACCGGCGATTGGTCACTACTTCGCCGCAAGCCTGCCTACTACCTGGGAATCGCTGCCGCGGTTCACGATATCGAGAAGCTGGTCGCAGCCCAGCTCGCCGCTTTCAAAGGCGCCAAGATCCGCCCCGACGATACGCTTCTAATGCCCGTCTGATTGCTCCCGCCACAATCGCAAGGCATGAAATTGTGCCCGGGTAAGCCGGGGATTCGCAAAGAAAGCAGCAACACCAGCCGCGACAGTTGCATAGAACCCGTCTGCCATGTTCCAGACCTCATCAAAGAACACCGGCCAGGTCATCGATGTGACTGCCTGCAGGATTTGCAGCGTGCCGGTCTCGTATTGGGTGGCAGTTATAGACGCGGCAAGTACGACGTTACCAACGATTGCTCCAACGACAGCCATCACGGCCGCCAATGTCGGAAATCGCCAGTCAACGCCCTTGCCCGCCCGACGAACCATCAACCCAATACCTGCGCCGAGAACAACGGTCATCCACGGAAATACGCGGTTGGTCAGCGAGGTCAGCAAAATCCATACCACGCAAAACAAGACAATCGCAATCAGGGCCGCGATAAAAGCGTTGCGAAGTGACTGCGCGCGAACAAGGCGGGCGCCGTCCGCCGCGGTGATATCGACCTTGTGGCCTTCGCCGTGCTTTCTGCGAAGCCTGAGTACATTCTTGGGATCCGGCATGCGGTGCATGATAACGCGTAGTGCGATGGACGGAACCCTAATTGATAAGCGAAAATAGCTGCGTGAACGAACTGCAGGAAAAAGAACAGAGCCTCGGCCGGGTGATTGAAAACCTTCGCGGCGAAGACCCTGAAGGTGCGGAGATAATCTGCCGGGACTACCTCACAACATCACCGGGTTGTATCGATCACCTTCGCATGCTCGGACATGCATTGACTAAACAGGGCCGCGTCGATGAGGCCGAGGAGCAAATCCGTTTCGCAATCAGCCTGAAATCAGGTTATGCGCCTCTCCACGAAGACCTCGGCGCAGCGCTGGCAGCAACCGGTCGCCTGGAAGAGGCCGTAGCCTCTTTCGAGAAAGCCATACAGCTCGACCCAACGAGGCCGACGGCCCATAAGAAGCTCGGCCAGGTACTTGCGGTCATCGGTCGCGGGCAGGAAGCCGATGAGGCGTACGAGTCCTATTTCGAGAGGGACAGGAGCAAGGGCGAGGTCGCGAAGGGAATAGAGCTCTACCGCACCGGTCGCTATGACGAGGCCATCAGCACCTTGCGCAATTGCCTGAAGGAAGACCCCAATAACGTCAATGCCATGCGCTTTCTCGCGATTACCTACGGCAAGCTTGACCGTAACGCGAGTGATGCAGAAGCGCTGTTACGGCGCGCTGTGCAAATAGCGCCTGACTTCACGGGAGCGTCGATCAACCTTGGTGTCATGCTCACGCAATCGGGCAAACATATGGATGCGATCGCCGTGCTCAAGGACGCTATCTCTCACAAAGGCGATGTTGCGGAGGCATGGGCTTGCCTGGGCAGCGCCTACGCGATGGGTGGCTATCCGGACCAGTCGGCGGAAGCCTTCGGGCGCGCTATTGAACTCGCCCCCAATGTCCCAGCCACGCAAATGAGCCGCGCCCACGCGCTGAAGACCCTCGGCGACCAGCCCGGTGCCTTGCGTGCCTATCGCAGAGCGGCGGAGCTCAAACCCGACCTCGGGGAGACCTATTGGAGCATGGCGAACCTTAAAATCTTCAAATTCGAAGAAGAAGAGGTCGACGAGATGTTGCGGCAACTGGAGGGCGAAAATCTGTCTGATGTTGCTGACGTTCACTTCCGTTTTGCCCTGGGCAAGGCCTTCGAAGACAAGGACGATTACGACAACGCGTGGCACTACTACCACACGGGCAACAAGAAGCAGCGGCAACTCGTCGGGTACGACCCGGTAATTCGTGAGCTCAAGGATCAGCAGGTCATCAAGGTCTTCACCGAGGAGTTCATGCGTGAGCACGAGGGAAAAGGCCACGCAGCACCCGACCCTATCTTCATCGTCGGCTTGCCACGATCAGGTTCAACCCTGGTCGAACAAATTCTCGCGAGCCACAGCCAGGTTGAAGGTACGGCGGAACTGGCAGAGCTAAGTCAGATTGCGCACGGTGTAGGCCGCTACAGCAGGGACAATCTGAATTTTCCGGAGTCGATCAGGACCCTGTCGCCCAGGGACTGGAGACTGTATGGCAGAGATTACATTGAACGGACCCGCCGTCACCGCATGACAGACAAGCCGTTCTTTACCGACAAGATGCCGAACAATTTTCCGCTTGTCGGCTTCGCTTGCCTGGCGCTGCCCAATGCCAGGATCATCAACGCACGGCGTCATCCGTTGGACAGCTGCCTCGGCTCTTACAAGCAATTGTTCGGGCGTGGCCAGAACTTTACCTACAACGTCGAAGAGCTCGGCATGTACTACCAGGAATACGATGCGATGATCAAGCACTGGCACAAGGTGCTGCCAGGGCGTGTCCTGGACGTACACTATGAACAGACTGTTCTCGACCTCGATAGTCAGGTACGGCGCATCCTCGAACATTGTGGGCTGCCGTTCGAAGAACAGTGCCTGCGATTCTACGAAACAGACCGGGCCGTGAAGACGGCCAGCTCGGAACAGGTTCGGCAGCCAATCTACAAGGGAGCTCTCGGCAAGTGGCGTAAGTACGAGGAGCATCTTGGTGAGTGGCAGGAGATGCTCGGTCCGATCATCGATGAACTCCCGGAGGCTGTTCGTAACGCCGGCAGCTGAGATCAGTCGTAAGGCCAGACCTCGAGGCCATGAATGGCGTTACGTATGTCCATCGACAGGTTGACCTTCAAAACCGTCTTGTTTGCTTTCAGGTCATGCACGGCTATCGTGGACGGCGAAGATCCGGCCGCGACGACATGATCGCTGATCTCGCACAAGCCGCGCCCGAAACCCTGCCTTGCAACCTTCGACTCGTCGACACCCTTAAACAACAGCTCGGAGCGGTCGTAGCGGGGAACGGGCAATGACCTGTCCTCGGTACCTTCCCGGGATACGTAGCGCACCGCGTCGGCTTTCGTGTCATTGAAAAGCACGCCGTCACGAAACGGTCGTGCGTTGTGCGTGCCGTCGGGAAGTGTGGCCGACATGTAGATTTCCTTGCCGTTGAAATGCAGCATGCCGCCGGTTCTCACACCGCTTATGTACATGCCGGCATCGCTTGCGATCACGTTGTTGATGTGCATTTTTTGCAGGGCAAGCGGTCCATCGTGCCCGTTGGGGTCATAGGTCGAGGCTTTGAATGTGAAGCCTTTTACATCGACGTGTAACGCCCAGAAAAATTCTTTCTTGTCGAGGTCGAATCCGATGATGCTGTCGAAACCGGTGGACGTCAGAAACAGGTTGCGTTCGTAGACGGTGATCTCGTGACAGTGCTTGAGAAACGGGCAGCGCCAGGAATCGAGCAGCTTGAAAGATGTGTCATAGGCAAACAGTTCGTCGCTGGCCGCAACGTAGACAGTATCGCCATCGAATGCGATGCCACGCAAGCCTCGATCCGCACCGCGCCCCTGCCAGTCAATATTCGCCGTGTCCCAGTCGATAACCTGGTCCACCGCGCGTTCGTGCAGATCGATGAGGTAAACGCCTCCATGGCTCTCCCCTTGCGAAGAACCGCGAACGACGGATGTCGCGACGAGCTTGACCATAACCCTCCTGAGAAAAAGCCTCGCGGAACAAGAGCTCCACGAGGCTTCAGTATTGAATCAGGTCCTGGCTCAGAAGTCCTTGCGAATCTGCAGGCTGACTTCTCTCGGACGATTATAGACGCCGAAATCGCGGAACCTCGTCTCATCCGGGAACCACTCGTCAACAATCCAGTTGTCACCATTGCTGAAGGACTGAAGATACTTCTTGTCCCAGACATTGTTGATGCGCAGATTCAGCTGCCACGATTCTGACTGCCAGCCAATGATGGCGTTGCCGATGTTCCAGGAGGGCAGAAGATCTGCCTGAACAACCGCACCCGTATCCCCGTCAATCCATGCCCGGCCATTCCTCGAGTCTGCCGAACCGCTTTGGTCATAGCGCATCCAGATGTCACCGCCCCAGAGTGCATCAGGAATCGTGTAATCGATACCGAACCAGTACTTGTAGTCCGGCGCATAGGGCATGTCGGTGCCTTCCGGGGTGTTGACAGAACCATCTGCTTCGAGAATCGCATCCGTATACTCCGCCGAGCCCGCTGAGATGTTCGCAGAAAATCGCAGTTGGTCCGTCAGGTACACACTGGCATACAGCTCGATACCTTTCGACTCCGCCTTGCCGCCATTGATGGTGCCGTTTTGCCACCACAGCGGCCCATCGTTCCAGCGCTGCTGCTGAATATCGTCCCACTTCATCAGGTATGCGGTTGCATTCAGCCGCAGTCGACCATTCCAGAACGTACTCTTGTTGCCCAGCTCGTAGTTGTTGACCTTGTCGGGGTCATATTCACGAGGAACATACCCGGCGTCTGAGGCGCGCACAGAATTAAAGCCACCCAGACGGAAGCCTTCTGAGGCCCCCAGGTACAACATGTGGTCATCATTGAAACGGTAAGTAGTCGCGAATTTGAACGTCGTGTCGTCGGTCTTGCCCGATACCTCGTCGACACCATCAGTATCGATTGCACCAAACGCGGGAAAGTCCTGCGGGAACGTATTGCGTTCATAGCGGTCACGATCGTTTTCGAACCACCGGCCACCAACCGTTACAGCCCAGGCATCGGTGACATCAAACGTGACCTCGCCGAACACCGCCGTCTGTTTTACCTGGCGCGAATATTCCTGGTACCACCAATTGTCAGTACCCGGCAGCGGGTAGACATTGTCGTATCCGGCATAGTTGTAGTAGTAGGCCCAGTATTGGGCGTAGGCGAATGCCGCCGTATTCGCCAGACCCGGGTTGACCGAGGAGTACAACCACTCGTCTTCCACATCTTCGTAGAAGAGACCTGCCATCCAGTGAAGGCGGCTGTCACCTGTCGATGTCAGGCGGATTTCCTGCGAGAAGCGCGTCTGCGTCTGGTCATTG
>CALDZH010000173.1 GCA_937944275.1 uncultured Woeseiaceae bacterium | reverse complement strand
GAGTCGGGCTGCGACAACGGCATGAAGAGTGTTGCGAAGAGCTCGCAGGATGCGACCGTCGACGATCAGTCCTAAGGTCTGATTTTCAGGGACTGGCGACGACTCCTCCCGGCCTCCCGGAAGTCGTCGCCTGGTCTTCTTCGTCAGGCGCGTTGATAATAATTTACTCCGTTCCTGTCCGGTTCCGCATGCATCTGCCCCGTGTCGCAAAGATAGTGCAGGTGTGCGATGGCTTCGCCAGTTGCCATGATGCGATTGTTGTCACCGATTCGGGCCGAGTAGAGCGATTCGAACGTATCCACCGCCCGCAGCGGTTCGACACAAATATCGAGTAACAGATCCAGTCTGTCCGTATGTTCTCTTGCGAGTTCGTCGAGACGCGCATGGGCGCCTCGGAACGGTTTGCCGTGAGCCGGCAGGACCAACACGTCTTCCGGCATGCGCGATTTCAGTTTGTCGAGTGAGGCAAACCAGTCTCTCAATGGATTGGCTTGCGGTTCGGTTGGCCACACGCTGACGTTGGGCGATATCGTCGGCAGAATCTGGTCGCCGGATATCAGTATGTTTCGTTTTTCGTCATACAGACATGCGTGTTCCGGCGAGTGACCTCTACCCACGATTACTTCCCAGTCATGGCCCGCGAACGACAGGATTTCTCCGTCAATCATGCGCTTGTAGGCTTCCGGCATGCCCTTTACGAGTTTGCCGAAGATGCCGAAGTTGGCCCTGTAGGTTGCAAGTTGATCCTCTGAGAATCCCGCCGCCTTGTAAAACCTTATGCCTTCTTCAGGCGCCTCACGGCCTGTATCGCTGATGAGAACGCGACACAGCATGTACTCCTCACGAGTCATCCACAGGTCAACGTCGAACTGGTGTACGAGCCATTCCGCGCAGCCAACATGATCCGGATGCAGGTGAGTCGCGATGACATGTGTTGCCGGGTCGCCGGCCATCGGCCCGGCGAACACCTCTCGCCAGACGTCCCGGCTCTTGTTCGTGTCGACCCCGGTATCGACGATCACCCAGCCGCCTCTATCACGGAGCAACCAGAGATTGATGTGATTTAGCGAGAAAGGCAGTGGCATGCGCAGCCAGGTAATGTCATCTGCCATGGTCATGGTTTCGCCCAAGCCCGGGCGGGAACCGTGTTCGTACTGGATCCTGTCCATTCGCGAATACTCGCATGCCAGGAACAAGATTGCGTCACTCTTCCTTTGCCAGCACCTTCCTTACCGCTTCCTCCTTGACCGGGCCATAGCCACGAATGTCGAGGTAAGCGTCGATATGCCCACATGCTTGCTCGATGGTATTCGGTTCGAGATGCAGCAGTATGTCCTCCACCGTGTCTTCAAAAGTGGCGATCAACTGTCGCTCCATACGCCGCTCGGCCGTGTAACCGAAAATATCGAAGGCGGTGCCGCGAAGTTTTTTCAGGCTGGCAAGCAGGCGAAACAGTGGCAGGATCCACGTGCCAAATTCTTTCTTGAGCGGTCGACCTCGCGCGTCGCGTTTGCCGTTCAAAATTGGAGGGGCCAGGTGGAAACGAAGTTTTGCCCGATCGCCGTAATCCCGGCGAAGGCTGGCAAGAAAGTTCTCGTCGGTATGCAGGCGCGCTACCTCGTACTCGTCCTTGTAGCTAAGTAGCCTGAAATAGCTTTTCGCAATCGCGGTAGCGAGCTTGTTGTCGTCCGACACGGCCGATTCAGCCTCGCGAGCCCGGTTGACCAGCGCCACGTACCGGTCCGCCAGCGCTTTGTCCTGGTAGTCCTTTAGAAATGCTCGCCGGCGCTCGACCATACGGTCCAGCGTCTCCACTTCATGGCTGCTGCCATCAAGGATTCGTTCAATTGCGGCGGCATTATGAGCAGCGATCCGTCCCCATGTGAACGCCTGTTTGTTCTCCTCGATCTTGATGCCATTGAGTTCGATAGCGCGCAGCAGGGCGGCCAGCGACACAGGAATGAGGCCCTGCTGCCAGGCGCAGCCAACCATGATCACGTTCGAGTAGATCGTGTCGCCCATAAGACGTTCGGCCAGTCGGTTCGCATCGATCGTATGGAGGTTCTGTTCGCCTATGGCAGCGCTGATTGCGGCAACGCGATCGCTCGCGCGCAGGCTGGCATCGCGCTCCTGGATGAAGTCGCCCGTGAGCATCTCCGCCGTATTGATAAGTGCGCGGGTGTGATCGCGTTGATAGGTGATCGACGCTTTGGGCGACGAACTGACAACGATGTCACAACCAATCAGGCCATCAGCACGTGCTGGATCAATGCGTACCTGGTTGATGTCAGATGGTTGTTCGGCGATCCGGAGGTAGCTCAGTACCGGTCCAAACTTCTGGGCGAAGCCCATGAAGTCGAGTTCGCTGGCGCCTTTGCGCTCAACGTGCGCAGCCATCGTGATGAGTGCGCTAACCGTAATCACGCCGGTTCCGCCGACGCCGGTTACGAGGAGGTCGTAGCAATGATCGATCTTCGGAATTTCTGTTTCGGGTAACTGCTGGTTCAGAAGTTCGAATTCGTTCTGGTAAGAGGCCGCGGCCTGCGGTCGCGCGATATCGCCTTCTACCGTAACGAAACTCGGGCAGAAACCGTTCACGCACGAGTAGTCCTTGTTGCAGTTGTTCTGGTCGATCTGCCGTTTGCGCCCAAACGGCGTTTCCTTCGGCACTACGGACAGGCAGTTCGATTCAACAGAGCAGTCGCCACAACCTTCGCAGACGAGTTCGTTGATCACGACAAACTTCATCGGATCTTCCAGTTTGCCGCGCTTGCGGCGCCGACGTTTCTCCGTGGCACAAGTCTGGGCATAGATGAGAACCGTTACGCCCGGAATGTCTCGAAGCTCTCGTTGTAGCTTGTCCAGCTCGTTGCGATGAGAGATTGATGTGCCCGCTGGAAAGTTACTCGTATCAAACAGCTCCGGCTCATCCGAAACCACCGCGATGCGCTTGACGCCCTCGGCGTGAACCGAGTGTGCGATACCTTCTACTGAGAGCGGCCCGTCGACGGGTTGTCCGCCCGTCATGGCAACCGCGTCGTTATAAAGAATCTTGTATGTGATGTTCGTGTCCGCGGCGATTGCCTGCCGGATCGCGAGTGAACCCGAATGATAGAAAGTCCCATCGCCGAGGTTCTGGAACACATGTTGACCGCCGTTGAATTTCGAACGTGGAATCCAGTTGACGCCTTCGCCACCCATCTGGATCAAGCCGTCGGTATCCCGTTGCATCCAGCTCGCCATAAAGTGACAGCCGATACCCGCCAGTGCCTTCGATCCTTCCGGAACTTTCGTTGACGTATTGTGGGGACAACCCGAGCAGAAGTAGGGCATGCGCGTGGCGCCCCCGACGGTTATCTCCGGGCCGCGTTGCCTGGCCAACTCCTCGGCGCGGCGCATGAACCGGTCGCCTCCAAATTCCCGGTCCAGCCGAGCCGCCACAATGGGTGCGAGAAGGATCGGGGAGAGTTCGCCGATCCACGGGACGAGGCGTTCACCGTTCTCGTCCTGCTTGCCGACCATGCGTTGCGGTTTCTTGCCCGGGTAGTCGTAAAAGTATTCTTTGAACTGGCTTTCGATGATGCCGCGTTTCTCTTCTACGACAAGGACCTCATTTTTGCGTTGTACGAAGTCGAGTGCCCCGACGGGCTCGAGTGGCCAGACCATCCCGACTTTGTAAACATCGATACCAATACGGCGCGCGTCTTCTGCGCCTATCCCCAGCAGGCGCAGCGCTTCAAGCAAATCGAGGTGTGCTTTTCCCGTGGTAACGATGCCGAATTTCGCGTCCGGTACGTCAAAGATCTTGCGGTCAATCGGATTTGCTGCCACGAACGCGAGAGTTGCTGCTTTCTTCGCTTCAAGACGTTCTTCGATTTGCGGCCCCGGAAAATCCGGCCAGCGGTAGTGCAGACCTGACGCGGGTGCCACGTAGTCAGCCGGAATAACAAATTGCCGATACACCGGCAGTTCCACCGACATTGCCGATTCGACGGTTTCGGTAATGGCCTTGAAGCCGACCCACATGCCGGAGAAACGGGACAATGCGATGCCGTACAAACCGTAGTCCAGATACTCGGCCACACTCGCCGGGTTCAGGTGCGGCATCATGAATGTCAGGAATGCCACGTCAGACTGATGTGGCATTGAAGACGAAATGCAGCCATGGTCGTCGCCCGCGACGACGAGGACGCCGCCGGTCGGGGAACTGCCATACGCATTGCCGTGCTTCAGCGCGTCTCCGGCCCGATCAACTCCCGGCCCCTTGCCATACCAGATACCGAAAACGCCATCCACTGTCTTGCCGGGATCCGTCTCGACCTGCTGCGAACCGAGTATGGCGGTTGCCGCCAGATCTTCGTTGACCGCAGGCAGGAACTCGATGTTGCTCTCTTCGAGAAAGCGTCGCGCTCGCCAGAGTTCCTGGTCGAACATTCCCAGAGGTGAGCCGCGATAGCCGCTGATGAAGCCTGCCGTATTGAGGCCGGCCGCGATATCGGCGGTGCGCTGCATCAGGGGGATGCGGACCAGCGCCTGCGTTCCGGTGAGCAGGACGCGCCCCGACTCGCGTCGGTAGCGATCAATCAGTTCATAGTTATCAAGCATAGTTACCCAGTGTCTCAGATCGGGGCCGAAAGTGGGTGCCTATCATCCCGGTTTTAGGTGATAATTCGGTATACTGTGCCAAAATACTCGGAAAAACGGGACAATTTTGATGTTAGAGGCTAAAGACCGCAGAATCCTTTCGGAGCTGCAAAGAGAGAGTCGACTGACGATGCAGGAACTCGGTGAGCGAACCGGGATGTCGAGTTCAGCCTGCTGGCGTCGCGTCAAGAGCCTGGAGGAAGCCGGGATCATAGATCGCTACGCGGTAATCGTCGATACGCGCAAGGCTGGCTTTGGATTTTCATCGGTCGTCCACGTCTCGCTCGCTCGCCACGAGCAAAAAAACGTTGATCGTTTCATCAAGGAGGTGCTCCGGCATCCGGAAGTGCTCGAGTGTTTTGCAACGAGCGGCGAGGCCGATTTCCACTTGCGTGTTGTCGCCGAGGACATCGATGCTTACAACGCATTCCTAGATGACTTCATTTTCCGCTTGCCTGGTGTGTCGCAGGTGAGGTCCAACATTGTCCTGAAGGAGATCAAGGCGGACACGGCGTTACCGTTCAAGTAGCGGGTCAGTAAAAGGTAACAGCAGGTTTTGATCCTCTTTTTACATTTTTTATTTCGAATTTGAAGGCGACTTTTCTAAACTGCGCTATATTTGGCGGTCGCATCGAAGCTCAGCGGACATAAAAACAAGGCAGATTCATGAAAGTATCCTTTGCAGTATTTCTGATCCTGTTTCTTTTTCCTGTACTTCAGGCTGCGGAACTCTCGACTGCCGACACACTGTTTGCCCATGATCATCTGATGCAGGTCGAAGTCACGATGGACCCGGATGACTGGCAAGCTCTGCGGATCAGCCATCGGGAGACGGGTGAGAATTTCGCTCAGATTGTTGAGAAGCCTTACGAGTATTATCCGGCGACCGCGGTCATCGATGGTCGGGAAATAGGCGAGGTGGGCATTCGCAAGAAAGGCTTTTTTGGTTCAGCTATTTCCACCCGGCCCTCACTGAAACTGAAGCTGGATTACGTTGACGAGGACAAGGAATTCGCTGGCCAGGATCGGCTGACTTTCAATAACAACAATCAGGATCCCACGCGAGCACAGACCGTCCTTGTATACCAGTTCATGAATGACGCTGGCGTCTATTCACCACGCAGCAATCTTGCCCGGGTCGTGGTCAATGGAGAAGACCTTGGCATTTATACCCACGTGGAGTCGGTGCGAAAGCCCTTTATAGCGCGTCTTTTCGGTAAATCGAAAGGCGATCTGTGGGAAGGCTATGCGGGCGATTTCACCGAAAGTGAATATGGCCGCATCGTCCACAAATGGGGTGAGGACGATGAAAGCGCATCCTTGCAGAAGCTTTACGATCTGCTGCAAGACCCGAAGCCCATTGCGCTGGATAGTGTTGAAAAACTCCTCGACCTCGACGCGTTCATTACCTTGTGGGCCAGTGAAGTTCTTATCGGCCACTGGGACGGCTATGCCAGCAACCGTAATAACTACTATATATACCGTTCAAAAAAGACGGGCTTATTCTATTTCACGCCCTGGGGTCCTGATTCTGCGTTTTCCGATCCCGGACCGTTTATCCCCGCACCGGTGCCAAAGTCATTCAAGGCGCGCGGTTATCTGTGTGAGCGACTTTGGGAGCTGCCTGAGGTGCGCAACCGTTACCGTAAGGAAATGCAGCGCCTGCTGGATGATGTCTGGGACGAGAAGAAAATGCGCGCCCAGCTGCGGCAGGTCCGGACATTGACAAAAAGTTCACTCACGGTGCCGGAAGCCGCTGTTGAAAAAGGCAGTCGCTCGATAGTGGAATTTATTGAGACGCGTCGAGCCGACGTGCAGGCTGAACTCGATCTGCCGGCCACAGACTGGCCTGACCTCGGCCCAAAATTCACACCAGGGTCGGGCAAAAAGATGGAAGTACGCGGCGAGTTCGACTCCGTTTTCACTTTGCCAGCTGAAAAACTTGATGCCGGGGGGGAATCCGACTCCGCGCTTTTCTCATCTGTCCCGGCCAGCTTGCTTGGCACCGGTCGGGCAAGTCTTGAGTTCACCGTAGATGGAGAAACGTCCCAGCCTTTTACCCAATTCGGGGTGCGCACGACCCCTGGAAACCCGGACTTTATCCGCAAGGGTTATCCTGTTATCGAGCTGATCGCCAGCTCAGATACCGGCCATCCGCCCTGGCGATTGCTGCTGATCCTGGATCCGTACCAACTGGTTGAGGGCGCAAACCATCTGGACATTGACCATTTCACCGTATGGGCTCAATTGACCCAGGGTGAACCGGGCTCGGAAAGTGAACAGAAGGCGGCGTTTGGCATCAGCGGTACGCTGGAACTGAATGAATTCTCCAAAGAACCGGGCGCTGAAGTTTCTGGTCGGTTCAAACTCAACATGGGTGCATTCAGAGACGCTGAGGAATGAGGCAAGCGCGGCGTTAAAGGTAAATCCGTGTTTTTTGTTTGTTATGTATCGTTCATTGCGCAATTGCTGACGTCTGCTTTGGCCTATACCGGACACTAAAACTAATTAATTCCGTCCGATTTGACAGGCCGCTGAGGGCCACAAGCAATGGGATGGACTCCTCCTCACCTTACGGCATCGCAATGTGCCAGACTGGATTTAGTAATTCGTCGATACGAAGAATCTCAGTCACAGGAAGAGAAGGAGTCCACAAATGAAGATTACTCGCGTTGGTGTTGATTTG
>CALDZH010000172.1 GCA_937944275.1 uncultured Woeseiaceae bacterium | reverse complement strand
GCCGGGTTTATTTATGTTTGGACGGAATACCTGAACAATGCCAAGCGTTCGCGTAAAAGAGAACGAGTATTTTGATGCTGCCCTGCGCCGCTTCAAGCGTGCCTGTGAAAAGGCTGGAATCCTGACCGAGCTTCGTCGTCGTGAGTACTACGAGAAGCCGACGCAGGAGCGCAAGCGTAAGAAAGCTGCCGCTGTTAAGCGCCACATGAAGCGCCTGTCTCGTGAAGAGGCCAAGCGCAAGCGCCTTTACTAATACTCCTTCGCTCCGTGTCCGCGGAGCGAATCTGCAAGGTTTCTTAGCCATGTCGTCGCTCAAGAACCAAATCACAGAGGACATGAAGTCCGCCATGAAGGCCGGCGAAAAAGACCGGCTCAAAGTGGTGCGCCTCATTCTGGCAGCCATCAAGCAGGTTGAGGTCGATAAACGCATCGAGCTCGATGATTCTGCTGTGCTGGCAGTTCTCGACAAGATGGTCAAACAGCGCCGCGATTCGGTCGAGCAATTCGAGAACGGCAACCGGGAGGATCTCGCCGCGATCGAACGTGCGGAGATCCAGGTTCTCGAGACGTACCTGCCAGAGCAGCTCTCTGCAGATGAACTGGCCGCGATGGTCGATGAGGTCATTGCCGCCACAGGCGCCGAGAGCATGCGCGACATGGGCAAGGTCATGGGACAGATCAAGGCGAAGGCTGCCGGCCGCGCCGACATGGGTGTCGTCAGCGCCACGGTCAAAGAGCGGCTCAACGCCCTCTAGTTGGCATCAATTTTGCGCTCTGGCGTAGCCCGTTCAATAGGCTATGCTTTGCGAAAAATAAGAAAGAGCGGCCTCAGCAACGCGGGTCGCCCCGAAGCGCACTTTTCAGGCTCCTTCAAGACCCGGCCACAACCGGGCTACGTTTAGAGTTATATGGCCGGACTAATTCCTCAGGATTTTATCGACGATCTTATCGCACGCGCCGATATTACCGAGGTAGTTGGCCGCCGTGTGCAGCTCAAGAAAGCGGGCCGCGAATTCAAGGCATGCTGCCCGTTTCACGATGAAAAAACGCCGTCGTTCACCGTAAGTCCTGGCAAAGGCTTCTACCATTGCTTTGGCTGTGGCGCCCACGGCACCGCGATTGGCTTCCTCATGGAGTTTGACCACATGAGCTTCGTGGAGGCGATCGAGAGCCTGGCCGCATCGATGGGCGTGGATGTGCCGCGCAGCGAAAGCGACAAACCTGCACGCCGTTATGACGAACTATTCTCGCTGCTCGACTCGGTCGCTCGCCACTGGCAAAACTGCCTTAAGGAAACGCCAACAGCCGTCGAGTACGTTAAGCAGCGCGGAATTGACGGATCGACGGCCAAGCGTTTCGGCATCGGCTATGCACCCGACGGCTGGAGCAATGTCCTCGACAAGTTCGGCAAGTCGGACGAGGCAACGGAAAAGTTGCTTGCGACCGGCCTGATTATTCGCAAGGACAACGGACAGCACTACGATCGCTTCCGCGATCGCATCATGTTTCCGATTCGGGATGCTCGCGGGCGTACGATCGGATTTGGCGGTCGCACGCTGGGAGACGGCGAGCCCAAGTACCTGAACTCACCGGAAACAGTGCTCTTTCACAAGGGCCGCGAACTCTACGGGCTGTATGAGGCAAGGCAGGCATTACGCAGTATTGAACAACTGGTCGTTGTCGAGGGTTATATGGACGCGGTTGCGCTGGCCCGGCACGGCATCGACTTTGCAGTCGCCACTCTCGGCACAGCAACTACGCCCGAACATCTCAACCGGCTGTTCCGGCTGACCGAAAACGTATGTTTCGCGTTCGACGGTGATCGCGCTGGCAGGAAAGCGGCGTGGCGCGCTTTGGAGAATGCCCTGCCACTCATCCGCGAGGGGCGGCAGATTCGATTTATGTTCCTTCCCGAAGGGCACGATCCGGATTCTTACGTCAACGAGTTTGGCACAGACGAATTTCTCGAGGCGCTGGACGGCGGCGTAGCTCTATCAGAGTTCCTTATTCAGGAACTCGCAAGCCAGGTAGACATGGATACTATTGACGGGCGCGCCCGACTGGCGGAACTCGCCCGTCCGCTGGTCAACAAAGTTCCGGCCGGCGTCTATCGTGAACTACTGCTTGAGAGCCTGGCTGATGCGGTCGGGCTGACCGCAGCGAAGCTCGAGAAGATGCTTGGAACCGGCGCATCGGGTGATAAACGCATTCAAAAACCGGGCGCATTGCAACGCTCACGTGGCCGCAAGTCGTTTTCGGCAGTCCAACCTTCGGTGATTCGCCATTCAATCACGCTGGTCCTGAATGAGCCGCAGTCGTGTCTCAAGCTTGACGTCGAGAAACTCGCCGGCCTGAACCGTCCCGGCGCAGAATTGTTGCGGAGCCTCATTGAAACCGCGCAGGCGGAACCCAATATAACGACGGCGGGAATCCTGGAGCGCTATCGCCACCACGATGAGGGCCGGCATCTCGGCAAACTAGTGGCATCCGAGGTGCCGCTTGAGGAAGAGTTTGATGCTGCTGCGGAGTTGGCGGAGTGTCTCGAACAGCTGGCCCTGGCGAGCCGGAAGGCAAGGATAGATTTTCTTATTGAAAAACAGAGAGTTAGTGGGTTATCCGACGACGAAAAATCCGAACTCCGGGCTTTACACTAGGTCTGGATTGAGGCCGACCGTTTTCGTATAATTACTCGTTTGTATCTTTTACCCGTAGGGGTTTTACGTCTTGACTGAAAAACAAGCACCCGTTGCCGTGAGCAAGCAGGCTCAGCAACTTAAAGATCTGATCGCTCGTGGCAAGGAACAGGGCTATCTGACCTATGTAGAGGTTAACGATCACCTGCCCAACGACATCGTCGATCCTGAGCAGATCGAAGACATCGTCAACATGATTAACGACATGGGCATCACGGTATATGAAGAGGCACCGGAGACAGAGTCCAAAACGCTGACCGACACGCCGGCGACTGACGAAGATGCCGTCGAGGAAGCTGAAGCCGCACTCGCCAGCGTCGATGCGGAATTCGGTCGGACCACAGACCCCGTGCGCATGTACATGCGCGAAATGGGTACGGTCGAATTGCTGACTCGACAGGGCGAGATCGAAATCGCCAAACGGATCGAGGATGGGCTGAACCAGGTCAAGTACCACATGGTGCATTTCCCGCCGACCGTCGAAGCTTTGCTCGAAGTCGCGGACAGGGTCATTGGTGGCGAAACTCGCATGCAGGACTTCGTCGTTGGCTTCATCGACCCGAACGAGCCGGATGAGATCAAGCCGCCAGCGCCAAAAACCGATGACGACGATGACGACGAAGTCGTCGATACCGGTCCCGATCCGGACGAGGTAAAGGCGCGCGTCAAGGTTATCCGCCGTCACTTCAATCGCTCGATGAAATACCTCGATCTGCACAGCTTTAAAGATAAACGCACGATCAAGGCCCAGGAAGACTGTGCGTTGCAGATCATGGAGCTAAAACTTGCACCGAAGTTGTTTGATGCCCTGGTGCGTAATCTGCGCGACGTCGTGTCAATTATTCGCAGCCAGGAACGCCTGGTCATGCAGATCTGTGTTCGCGACGCCGGCATGCCGCGGAAGGACTTCCTGTCGAGCTTCCCGAAAAGCGAGACCGATCTGAACTGGATCGAGAAGCATATTCGTGCGAAGCGTAAACATTCATCGATCCTGGCCAAGCTGAGGGACGACGTCACACGTGCACAACGCAAGTTGATTGCCGTCGAAGAAGTGACACGGCTGTCCATCAGCGAGATCAAGGAAATCAACCGCCAGATGTCGATCGGTGAGGCGAAGGCCCGCCGCGCGAAGAAAGAGATGGTGGAAGCTAACCTGCGTCTCGTCATTTCCATTGCCAAGAAGTACACGAACCGCGGCCTGCAATTTCTGGATCTGATCCAGGAAGGTAACATCGGCCTGATGAAGGCTGTGGACAAGTTCGAATACCGCCGCGGCTACAAGTTCTCGACCTACGCAACCTGGTGGATTCGCCAGGCAATCACGCGTTCGATCGCAGACCAGGCCCGCACGATTCGTATCCCGGTCCACATGATCGAGACAATCAACAAGTTGAACCGTATCTCCCGCCAGATGCTGCAGGAGATGGGGCGCGAACCGCTTCCGGACGAACTGGCAGAGCGCATGGAAATGCCCGAGGACAAGGTACGCAAGGTTCTCAAGATCGCCAAAGAGCCCATTTCCATGGAGACCCCGATCGGCGACGACGAAGATTCGCATCTCGGCGACTTCATCGAGGATCAAACCGTGCATTCGCCGGTCGATTCGGCGACGACTTCGGGACTGAAAGAGACGACCCATTCGGTCCTCGCCGGCCTGACGCCGCGCGAAGCCAAGGTGCTTCGGATGCGTTTCGGTATCGACATGAACACCGACCACACGCTCGAAGAAGTGGGCAAACAGTTCGACGTTACGCGCGAGCGTATTCGCCAGATTGAGGCGAAGGCACTCAGGAAGCTACGTCATCCGACGCGTTCCGATCAGCTCAGGAGTTTCTTGCTGGAAGACTAGAAAGTCAGGGCCTGTAGCTCAGTTGGTTAGAGCAGGGGACTCATAATCCCTTGGTCCCAGGTTCGAGTCCTGGCGGGCCCACCACTTAAATAAGCGCCGCACTTGATCAATGCGGCGCCTCATTGCAAAAAATACGGACCTTGACTCTCTTTCCTGCCTGGGTGGCCTCGAAATCTCCGCGGGCCACGTGCGTCATCCAGGCTTCTCGCCCTCGTCAACGCCCGCCCCGCTAAGACGGACTTTCCTCAACAATACCGCAAGGTCTTTCCGCTCTTTCGAACTGATTCCCTGAAGACTATTATCAGCAGCGTCCAGCCGCGCATGAATGGCGTCATCGATGGCGCGCTTTCCTGAAGTCGTCAGGGAAACGATTACCGCACGTCGATCACGTTTGCCAGCGCGTCTCTGCACCATCCCCCTGGCTTCCAGCTTGTCTATTCGGTTTGTCATTGCGCCGCTGCTAAGCCCGGTTTCCGCAGCCAGCCGGGATGCGAGCAGCGCGTAGGGTCGCCCTTGTCTGCGCAGTGCCGACAGCACGTCGTACTCGAATAACTCGAGGCCCAATGGCTCGAGCGCCTTAGCCGCTTGCCGCAGAAACGCCCTGTTCAGGGACATGACCCTCACGATCACCCCCAGGCTGGACGTGTCGAGCTCCGGCCGCTCCTCACCCCATTGATCGAGAATGTCGTCAACAACGTCTCTTTTCATATGGTCGCTCGACTCTTTATTTTGATATCAAATTACTTGACATCAAATTATTTTGGCAGATAATTTGATGAAAGTCTCGCGACCATACACGACGGAATTAGGACATGGCAGTAAACCAATACAAACCGGCGCAGTTTGAGCTCCCGCCGAGAATCCGTACCGAAAAAAAGAGCTCGCGCGAACAAGAGATGAGAATGGCCCTGGCCGGCAGAATCGCTGACTTGACTGGCATCGAGATGGTTAAGCGCAGAGACGAATCGATACCTGGCCAGATCGATGTTTACGTAAGGCAAGACTCAAAGGCTCGCTCGCGCGCGAATCATGATGCGAAGCTATTTTGCAGCCTGACCAGCAAAGGCATCATGATCAGCGGTCTCGACCGGTGGGCAAAACACCAGGTGATTTCCCGAGGCTGGGGAAAACTGATTCCTGGCGACGTGCTCGTATTCCTGCCGCGAGATGGCAAAGAACTGCACATTATCTGGAAAGTTCTCCAGCGAGCCTACGACAATATTTATGACCCTGCGGTCAAGACCTCGGGCACACACATCGTGTCGACCTGGGATTGGCCGCAGTTCTCACGCACAACGCTTCAATAGAGGAGTTAAATAATGCGTCCTTTTGACGATGACTTTGACGATTTCGACGAATATGAGGAGTTTGAAGAAAATTATGAGCTTGGCTACGGCGGAGTTCAGGCAATTCGTCGAATGATCCAGGACAGAAAACGCAACGAGCATCAATTCGAGGAAGATCGGCGGGGTCGCCAGAAAGGTAAGCATCGCCGCAAACACGACGACTGGAGCAAGTACGACGATTTTGATGGCAGCGATTACTTCGAATACAACGCGGATGAGTTTGACCGGTATTCGGGGCTGGACGTCGACCACTACTAAGAACAACACTGCCCGTGCCGGGGACTGGTACAGCGGTGGTACTGGAAGAGATAGTCCCAGGGGCGTCTGGAAGGCGCCCCTTTTTTATCTCGACACGTCATCCAGCTCACCGTGCTGCAAGATCTCTTCTTCAAATACCTGGGATGTCGTCTGCGCAGAAGACAGTGCATCTCCGAAGGCAATCTGGTGCTTCGCGGTTGAACTGTCGCGCAAGAACCGAATCGTAACGAACACGATTAGCGCGAAATGAACAAACGCAGAAAATGCAAAGAGCCTGCCCGTATTATCTCCCGCCATCAGGGATGACGCGACGAATGGCCCGACGGTCGCGCCAATACCGTACATCAGCAGGAGGCCACTGGACACCGTCACGTACTCACTGGGGTCGGCATAGTCGTTAGCATACGCGACCGCAATCGTATACAGAGGAAACGCAAATGCGCCCCACAGGACGGCCAGAATAATCGCTGACGTAAATTGCAGAGCAGTTGCCGCGAGAAAAAGAAGAAGGCCTACAATGCCACCACACAGGCTTACGCCAACGAGTACCTTTCGGCGGCCAATCTTGTCGGACAAGATGCCCAACGGCCACTGCCCTATCGCGCCACCGATTACGGCGCCTGTCATGAACCAGGCGGCCAGCGATACATTGTCTCCTCCAATTGTTGCAAAGACGGGCGCCAGAGCCCAGAAAGCCCCATTGGCAAGACCCGTCGCGAGACAAGCCACTGTGCCGGATGGGGAAATGTGAAATAGGCGGGACAGGTTTACCGAGACTGCCTGGGGTTGATCGGGCGTGGGTGATGTCGAAAGTGCCACAGGAACGGCGCCAATCGAAACCAGCACAGATGCAATAATGAACAGTTCAAAGCCCGACGGATCGTACATCAACGTCATCATCTGTCCGCCCGCAAGAACGGTGAGAGTAATCATGGCGTAGGTCGAAAAAATCACTCCGCGGTTTTCGTTGGTAGCGCGATCGTTCAGCCAGCTTTCGATAACGAGGTACAGGACGGCAAAACAGAATCCGGTAAGGAAGCGAAGCACCCCCCAGACAGCGGGTTGAACTATTAGCCCATGAATCAACGGCGATGCCGAAGCAATGGCGCTCATGGCCAGAAATACCCTCACGTGCCCTACGCGCCTGACAAGTTCACCACCCTTGAGGCATCCAACAGTAAAGCCGAAGAAATAGGTGGCACCCATGGCACCTATCGCCACGGTTGAAAAATGCTCGAGCGACGCTCGCACAGGCAACAAGATGCCCTGCAAACCCTGCCCGGCCAGCAAGATGGATACACTTATGAGTAGCGCCGCTACCGGTGCTAAAGCTTTGTTCATCATTTTATGCGCCAGAGAAAAAGGGCGAGAAATAGCCGATCATCGAACGGTATTGCTGCGTGTGCTGTCAGCCGATCTCACAACCACTTTTTCCAGCGGAAGTAGATCAGGAGTAAGACAGCCGCACCAACCATTACTACGACAGACGTGAGAAACCCGATCGGGCTTTCCATTCCCGGCAATCCACCCACATTCATTCCGAGCAGTCCCGTAATGAATGTCAGCGGCAGGAAGATCGCGGCAACAACAGACAATACGTACATTCGTGCATTTTGTTCCTGCGCAAGTTGCCCAAGAAATTCTTCCTGAAGAACAACCGCCCGCTCGCGCGCAAGGTCCAGGTCCTCCAGATAACGCGTAATGCGATCCGACTCTTCTCGCAGATATCGTGTTTCTCTGTCAGACAGCAAAACGCCCGGTTGACGGTACAGGCGGTCGAGAGCATCTCTTTGAGGTGCGAGGAAGCGACGAACTGACGCCATTTGGCGTCTCAACGCTCCCAGGCTGCGGCGAAATGTCGCCGAATCCTGACTGAGCACGTTATCTTCCGATTCACCAAGTTGTTCCTCGATACCATCAACAAAATCACCTATTCTGTTCGCAAGTCGCTCCACGAGAATGGCGAGAAACTCTCCCGGTGAATGAGGCCCGTCACCCTTGTCCAGTGAAGCCCGCACGTCCTGCACCGAAAGTACACGCCGTCGCCTCGTGGTGATAATTCTATCGGCCTCGATCCAGATCCGAATTGAAACCATGTCTTCCGGGTCCGCGCCCGGGTTTGTATTCACTCCACGAAGCACGACCAACAGGCCTTGATCCATCGCGAGAGAACGGGGCCTGGTTTCCTCAGCAAGCATTGCATCGGCAACCTCGCCCTGCACACCGCTGACATTAAGTAGCCAGTCCCGGGAGTTGTCGTCGTTTACATCCAGGTGAACCCAAAGCACCCCTTGTTCTGGTGACCACTGCCCCAACGACTGCGCATCGATTTTTTCGCCAGCACCTTGACCATTCAACAGGTAACAGTGCAGGAATCCGTCCTTTTGTTCGTTCATTTCACTCACCTGAATTACTCAGACTGAAGGCGAATTTCCAGCGGACCTTTCGCATCGAGATGAACGTCTCTTTGCGGGAACGCAATGACAATATTGTTTTCCTCAAACAATTCACTCACCCGAAAGCGTATCGCGCTGCGAATATCCCGCAGAAACTTCTCCCCGCCGACGTCGCACCAGAAATACGCATCAAAAACGAGCGAATTATCGCCAAAATCTTCAAACACGATACTCGGATGCGGCTTGGTTTTGACTTCTGTCTGCTCGGAAACTGCCCGCAGCAGCAACTCCGCGACTCTCTTAACCGGCGAGCCATACTCAACGCCTACCCTGACAGTTGTTCGAACCTCTAAATCAATCAACGTCCAGTTGACTACCGTGCGCTCCAGCAACAGGCTGTTCGGCACCAACAAATGCACGCCGTCCGTGCGGCGAATACGGGTCGAACGATTGCCAATACTCTCCACCGCACCATAGGTACCGTCTATCTCAATAAAATCACCGATACGAATCGGGCGCTCAGCCATCAGAATCCAGCCGCTGATGAAGTTGTTAAGTATGTTCTGCGCGCCAAAGCCGACGCCGATTGCTATGGCGCCCGTCGCGAAAGCGAATGCGGTCAACGGTATGCCCAATAGCCCGAGCGCGGTTATGCCAACCAGAACTATGAGGACAAAGAACGCAATCCGCTTCAGGATATGCACCACGTCCGGCCGAAGATTTGTCGTTGCCAGCCGCCGACCGAGAAGGTAGCCAATGAGTCTGCTGCCGAGGTAGCCGACGATGACCAGCGCTATAACCGAGGCAATCTGGCCCGCCGAAATCGACTGACCACTCGGTGTAGTTACGAAAACGTAACCCCAAAACTCTCTGATTTGTTCAAGCATTGGCTGTTGCTACCCCATTACAGTAACGGCGCTGCCGGGCTTAGCCCTTGCCGCGCGTTCGGGTTTTCCCTTTTCTGGCATTTTTTTCGATGAACTCAACAATCATTCCGGCCACGTTCTTTCCAGTGGCATTTTCAATACCCTCCAAGCCAGGACTGGAGTTCACCTCCATCACAACCGGTCCATGATTTGAACGCAGCAAATCGACGCCCGCAACATTCAAACCCATCACTTTGGCTGAGCGGACTGCGGTCGAGCGCTCCTCAGGGGTCAGCTTGATCAAGGTCGCAGATCCGCCCCGATGGAGGTTGGATCGGAATTCGCCCTCTTTGCCCTGCCGCTTCATCGCAGCGACGACCTTGTCGCCCACAACGAAGCACCGGATGTCGGCACCCCCGGCTTCGGCAATAAATTCCTGCACCATGAAGTTGGCCTTGAGACCACGAAACGCTTCGATCACGCTTTCCGCCGCTTTCTTGGTCTCGGCGAGAACCACGCCAACACCCTGTGTCCCCTCCAGCAATTTGATAACGACTGGCGCACCTCCCGCGATTTTTATCAGGTCGTCGGTATCATCCGGCGAGTTAGCGAATCCTGTTACGGGCAGCCCGATACCTCTGCGCGCGAGGAGTTGCGATGCACGCAATTTATCTCGAGACCGGCTGATCGCCACTGATTCATTGACCGAGTAGACGCCCATCATCTCGAACTGGCGAACGACGGCAGTGCCATAAAAAGAAACTGACGCGCCGATTCGGGGAATGATTGCATCAACGTCCGTAATGGACCCACCGTTCAGGTGGATGCTGGGTTTATGGCTGGTGATATTCATGTAGCAGCGCTTGTGACTAATCACGGGCATCTCATGCCCTCGCTCCTGTCCGGCCTCTACAAGACGCCTGGTGGAATACAGGTTCCTGTTGGTCGAGAGAACTGCGATTTTCATAGATATTCCTTCAGCAAGCCCGGCAAAAAACCGAGCTAGGGGTTCAATACTTGCTTATCCGTTTCAACATCGTGTACATCCACGAAGGACTCCACACGACCCTGTGCTACCGCAACGTCCTGAAATGCTCCCAGGTTGACCAGTGCATCGCCTTCATGTGCAAGGGGAAGGTTACTGCGCCCGATGGCGATGCCGTCGAACGGCGCAACAACATCTTGTACTGCATCACCCAGCGGGTCGCTGACCGTTGCCAGCGTCTGTCCCTTTGCCACGCTGCCGCCCAGCTCGACTGTACCGCTGACTATGCCGCTGGTCGGCGCTCGAACCCATGACGTTGATTCGGCGATGACTGGTGTTATCTGCCGCAAACGCTTGCTTTTCGGCAACATGCCGATATGACGCATGACATTCAGGATTCCGCGAATCCCCCCACGAATCGCTACCTCGTCAAACCGCAAAGCCTCGCCTGCTTCGTATATCAGAATTGGCAATCCTCGCTCCGCCGCGAGACCGCGCAGCGAACCATCCCGAATATTGGAGTTGATGATGACCGGGGTGCCAAAGACATGGGCGATATCCCTCGTCTTCTCATCATCCAGGTTTGCACGAATCTGGGGCAAGTTGGTTCTGTTAATTGCGCCCGTATGCAGATCGATACCATAGTCCGCCTTGGCGACTATCTCCGTAGTGAACAAATCTGCAAGCCGGGCGGCGATAGACCCCTTCGGGGTGCCCGGGAACGACCGGTTCAAGTCACGCCGGTCCGGCAGATAACGCGACTGGTAGAGAAATCCGTGAACATTAACGATAGGTATCGCAATCAGGGTTCCTCGAAGTGAGCGCAGAATTTTCCGCTTTAGCAACCGACGAATGATTTCAACGCCATTCAATTCATCACCGTGAATGGCGGCAGACACGAATAGCACTGGACCGTCCTTGCGACCGGAAATGGCTTTCACCGGCATGCTCAGCGACGTGCCCGTGTACAGGTCGGCGACAGGCAAGCTTACGTTGATGCGCTCACCCGGCTTGATGCAGTGATCACCGATGTTGATGGTCTTGTTAACAGCCATAACGCTTACCCTTTCTTCACTCGGCGCTTCTTGCCAACCAGGTACGAAAGCGCCGGGTTCACGCGAGCACGCCCTTTCAGGGCTGTTCGGCCGAGAAGCATGCGGAACATCATATTGTCTCGCGCCGTAAGCGTCGCTTCTATCGGCCACGATTCACCGCCAATCATCAGCAGCGTCGATATAACAAGTCGTTCCTCTTTGTGACCTCCGGAGTCCGTCACGATGCGCTTATCCAGGACGTCTGCGGTGCAGGTCACCTCGGTGACGGTGTCCTTCTGCAAAGGATGAATACGAAACTCGACCCGCTCCCGGCCGCCTTCAGAAAAGGTCTTCAATTGGAATGCATGGATCGCCGACGTTCGGGCACCCGTGTCAACTTTCGCTTTGATGGCTTCAATGCCGAGTTCGGGCAGCCCAACCCATTCTCGCCAGCCAAACGTCAGCAATTTACGCTTCTCAGTCATCTTGTTACACAGCCTAAAAACGAACGGCACGTATAGGCGCCTGATTAAGGTGGCATCCAGATCTGCCTCGGAGTACTACATACGAGCCCGGACCGCACGTATGCCGCCGGGGCGTCGAAATGATGCGCTTCAATCCGGTCTCACGCAATCAGATTTTGTGTGTGCTGACCATGTCGATCAAACGCGCGAGACACTGCCAGCGGACTAGAGAATCTCGTCGATGTCCGACAACCACTCGCGCCAATAGGCGAGCTTGGCGCGCAGCTCGACGACTGCTTCATCAGGTTCTCGTCGCAGCAGACGCAAGTGATCACCTGGCCGCAGCTGGCCCAGTGCGTGACGATCAACACGGGCAACTTGCGCGATCCTCGGATAACCCCCGACCGTGCCTGCATCGACAGAGAGAACATAGGGCGATCCATCTTCGGGACACTGAATGGTTCCGGGAATGACCCCGGCACTCGGCATTCGACCGTCCGAAGCTACGTTCAGTCTCGGACCG
>CALDZH010000171.1 GCA_937944275.1 uncultured Woeseiaceae bacterium | reverse complement strand
AACTACTGTGCAGGTTATTGGCGCTGTTGTGGACGTTGAGTTCCCGGCGGGCCAGATTCCCAAGGTATACGACGCACTCGTCATCGACGACGCGGAAATCACACTCGAAGTTCAGCAGCAGCTGGGCGACGGCGTTGTCCGCACGATTGCAATGGGCTCATCGGAAGGCCTGAAACGAGGCATGAGCGTCACCAACACGGGCGGAGCAATTTCAGTGCCGGTTGGTGAGAAAACGCTTGGTCGCATCATGGATGTACTGGGTAAGCCAATCGACAACAAGGGCGATATTGGTGCGGAGCAGCACATGCCCATTCACCGCGCGGCACCTTCCTACGAAGACCAGGCGGCGACAACGGAGCTGCTGGAAACGGGCATCAAGGTCATCGACCTCATCATGCCGATTTCCAAGGGCGGCAAGGTTGGCCTGTTCGGCGGCGCCGGCGTAGGTAAGACCGTGACGCTCATGGAGCTGATTCGTAACATTGCTCACGAGCACTCGGGTTACTCGGTCTTTGCCGGCGTAGGTGAGCGTACTCGTGAGGGTAACGACTTTTATCACGAAATGACTGAGTCGAACGTTATCGACAAAGTATCGCTGGTATACGGGCAGATGAACGAGCCTCCCGGTAACCGCCTTCGCGTTGCACTGACGGGCCTGACGATGGCTGAGGCTTTCCGCGACGAAGGCCGCGACGTCCTCATGTTCATCGATAACATCTATCGTTACACGCTGGCGGGAACGGAAGTGTCTGCACTTCTCGGCCGTATGCCTTCGGCGGTGGGCTACCAGCCGACACTGGCCGAGGAAATGGGCATCCTGCAGGAGCGCATTGCTTCGACGAAGACCGGCTCGATTACTTCGTTCCAGGCGGTTTACGTACCTGCTGATGATTTGACCGATCCGTCTCCGGCAACGACGTTTGCTCACCTTGACGCAACGCTCGTACTGTCTCGTAACATTGCCGAGCTGGGTATTTACCCGGCCGTTGATCCCCTCGATTCGACGTCGCGTATTCTCGATCCGCTCGTCATCGGTCAGGAGCACTACGACTGCGCGCGTGGCGTGCAGGCAGTGTTGCAGCGTTACAAGGAGCTGCAGGACATCATCGCGATCCTCGGCATGGACGAGCTGTCGGAAGAAGACAAGCAGATCGTTAACCGCGCGCGCAAGATCCAGAAGTTCCTGTCGCAGCCGTTCTTTGTTGCTGAAGTCTTCACGAACTCGCCCGGTAAGTACGTCACGCTGGCCGAGACGATTCGCGGCTTCAATGGCATCGTCAACGGCGATTACGACCACATTCCGGAGCAGGCGTTCTACATGGTTGGCACGATCGACGAAGTTGTCGAGAATGCCAAGAACTTCCAGTAGGAAGGGCAGCCAGACCCGATCAGGTTCGTGTCTGACGCCGCTCCTACAGAGGAACATAGACAATGGCAACGATACAAGTAGACATCGTATCCGCTGAAGGCGAGATCTACGCGGGTGAAGCCTCGATGGTCTTCGCACCCGCATCGATGGGTGAAGTCGGCATCGCGCCTCGACACGCGCCGATGCTTACGATGCTTAAGCCGGGCGAGATTCGGGTTCAGGATGCCGACGGGAACGAAGAGGCGTTCTACATTACGGGCGGCATGCTCGAGGTGCAGCCAAATCTTGTGACTGTTCTGGCCGATACTGCCTTGCGCGGTGACCAGCTTGATGAAGCGGCGGCACTCTCTGCTCAGCAGGAAGCCGAGAAAGCGCTCGAAGGCGCGTCAGCAGAAACCGACATTGCTCGTGCGCAGTCCGAACTTGCAGAAGCGCGAGCGCGTTATCGCGCCGCCCAGAAGCTCAAGGGCAAAGGCTAGGACACACGCAACGTGTAATACGAAAAGGCCGCCCAAAGGGCGGCCTTTTTTTATGGTACCGGACACCCTATTTCGGTGGATCTTTTATGGTGTCCGGTACCGTATTAAGTGACGGTCACCTCATTCACCGGTCCGGGACCACATTATCCCCAGCCGGTTTTCGAGTTTGACCTCGTTGCCGTCGTGGTCGACCAGGCCGCGCGGGGGGTCTATGGCCTGCGTCAATAGCGATACCACCAGCATTGTCAGCAAGCAGGCGACAAAGCCGAGCAGGTCGGCAGGAAGTGTTGCTGAAGCTGCCGAAACGACGAGCCAGGTGACAATTCCGGCTGCCATGCCAGCCAGCGCGCCGGCGCGGTTCGCCTTGTTCCACCACATGCCGAGGATGAACGGCGCAATGACGGCTGCGAGCATGACGATGTTTGCATCGAGAACCGTATCGAATACGGCGCGCGCGTTTAGCGCAAATGACACCGCGAAGATCCCGCCTACCGGAATCGCAAGCCGGATTACCATGAGCTGCAGACGCTCCGACGGCTCGCGTTTAAGGCGAGGCAGAATGTTGGTGCCGAATACGGTTGCCGCGGCAAGGATAGCACTGTCGCAGGAGCTCATAATTGCGGCGAGAAGCGCGCCAACAAAAACAGCAATTGCCACCGGGTGGAGATGTTCAAGCGCAAGTGCCGGTACTACCGACTCCGAATTGGCAAGGTCGGGCATGGTCACGCTTGCGATGATGCCGAGCATTACGGGAATCATGGCAAAGCCCACGTAGCTGATTGCTGCCGAATAGAAGGCGTTCTGCGCAACCCGCTCGCTTTTCGCTGACATGGCGCGCTGGAGCAAAGACTGCGATGCGATGTCGGCAAAGCCGAAGATGACCCACGCGCGCAGATATATGAGCCAGTGCTCGAGCGAGTGCTCGAGCGGTACCATGCGAAACGTATGCTCGGGAAGTTGCGAGGCGATCGGCGCCCACCCGCCTGTGTCGATAAGAACGACAATAAACAACATCACCAAGCCGACGGCAATAATACTCATCTGCACGAAGTCGGTCAGCGCAACCGCGAACATGCCGCCGATCGACGTATACACGATGACGACGAACGCGCCGCCAATGATGCCGATCGCCAGCGGTACACCGGTCAGGGTTTCGAAAATAATGCCAAACGCGACCAGCATTCCGGCAACCCATCCGAGACTCGATACGATCGAGGCGACGCTGCTAATGATGCCGGCACTTAGCCCGAAGCGTTGTTCAATAATCTCGATGAAAGAAAAGAGACGCAGGCGCCGAATCAGGCGCACGAAAAACAGGCCGATCAGGACCAGTGCGAGGCCCGCACCAAAGGGGTCGGCAATTACCCCCAGCATGCCGTCGTCGTACGCAGCGCCGGCGACGCCGATCATGACGCCACCGCCAAACCACGTTGCAACAATTGTCGCGGTGCACAAGGGCAGCGACATGCTGCGGCCGGCAACAGCGAACTCGGCGACGGAATGTGTTTTTCGGGACGAGTAAATGCCGATCGCGAGCATGATCACGATATAGACAGCAACCCCAACCAGAATGACCATCTGAGTAGACATGTTGTTGTTCTTATATGAGCGCGGACCTCAAGAGTACCATCAAGTCGCGGCAGCTATTTCTTGTTTGCGTAGTTCCACGAGCCGATCAGCTGGGTTTGTGGATTGTGGCGCTGGAGGTTCTTACGCTTCCAGCGGCGGAATTCGTCGACCTCTACTTCTGCGGGCACCAGCCAGTGTTTCCGCCCGAAATAGTGGACCGTGTACTCGTCGAGAAAGCCGGCCTCGCGGACACGGATCAAGTCGTCGAGGTAAGGATCAGCAGCAGCATCATGTTCGGCGCGCTGTTTCTCCCAGGCGTCGAGCAGGTGCTGCCGCGCGGTAAATTCGCAGCCGTAGTCGCTATTGCGTGCCGGGTTATCGCCGCCGATCTCGAGCTGGCAGGTGCTCTTCATCAGGCTGTACGCGACCCAGCTCTGCAGCACGGGATCGTCATCGGCCCAGGCGCGCGGGGCAAGATAGAACGTATCGCCGTCCGTGACGCCGTCGCGGGTGTAGATTTCCCCGCCGCTTGCGACCAGCGGCAAAAGGGCCAAGAGAGCCAGATATCGCATGGTCAAAGCATACGTCACATGCATTAACGAGACCTGAATCCAGTTCGCAAAAGCCGAGTTCATGTATCATTCGCAGGCTGAGAATCAAGGAGTTGTGCGGTTTTGGGCCTTTCTACAATCATTCTCGCGGCCGGCCAGGGGACGCGGATGCGATCCAATCTGCCAAAAGTGCTGCAGCCGTTGGCGGGTCGGCCATTGCTGGCGCACGTTCTGGATTGTTCTGCCGCCCTCGCCGCAGACGACGTATGCATCGTCTACGGTCATGGGGCCGAGGCCGTTCGCAACGAATTCCCGGACGATTCGCTGCGCTGGGCGCTGCAGGCAGAGCAACTGGGTACCGGCCACGCTGTGCAGCAGGCCATGCCGGAAACGCCCGACAATAACCGGGTACTTATCCTTTTCGGCGACGTGCCGCTGCTGACATCGGCGACGTGCCAAAGGCTGCTTGAAGAAACGCCTGACGATGATATGGCTGTCCTGACCGTAGACATGGATAACCCGACGGGCTACGGCCGCATCATTCGAGAGCGGGGCGATGTCCGCCGTATTGTGGAAGAGAAAGACGCCGGGCCGGAGGAAAAGACCGTATGTGAGATCAACACAGGTGTTCTCGTCTGCCCGGCCGCCAAGCTGAAACGTTGGCTCGACAATCTTGGCAACGACAATGTGCAAGGCGAGTATTATTTGACCGACGCCGTCGCCATGGCGGTCAATGACGGTGTTACGGTGCATGGCATCAAGGCGGATAGCTACGTAGAGGTGATGGGCATCAACGACAAGAAGCAACTGGCAGAGGTAGAGCGAGCACTGCAGGCGCGGCTCGTCGATGCACTCATGAAAGAAGGTGTTGGGTTTGCTGACCCCGCGCGCGTCGATATTCGTGGCACGCTCAAGTGCGGCAAGGACGTGTTCATCGACGTCAATGCCGTTTTTGAAGGCAACGTCGAGCTGGGCGATGGCGTGAAGATTGAATCGAACAACCTGCTGCGTGATACGACGCTCGGAGCTCGAACCGTCCTGCACTCGAACTGCCATCTGGAAGGTGCGACCACGGGAAACAATTGCGAGATTGGTCCGTTTGCCCGCCTGCGGCCGGGCGCCGAACTTGCCAACAACGTCAAAGTAGGCAACTTCGTCGAAATAAAGAAAAGCACGGTTGCCGATGGCAGCAAGGTGAATCATCTGACTTATATCGGCGACACCGAGATCGGTACGAAGGTCAATGTCGGTGCCGGTACTATTACATGCAACTATGACGGCGCGAACAAGTACAAGACAAAGATCGGTGACGGTGCTTTTATTGGATCAGGCGTCGAGCTTGTTGCCCCGGTCGAGATTGGTGCCGGCGCTACGGTAGGTGCCGGCTCGACAATCACAAAAGATGTGGAAGATAATCAGCTGGCACTCGAGCGTTCGCGCCAGAAAGTGGTGCCGGGCTGGAAGAAGCCAGTCAAGAAAGGAGAAGGCTGAATGTGCGGAATCGTCGGCGCTGTTGCCGAAAGGAATGTCGTACCAATTCTCATGGAAGGACTTCGTCGTCTCGAGTACCGGGGCTATGACTCTGCGGGATTAGCGGTACGAGTCGATGAAGGTATTTCGCGAATTCGCCGAGTCGGCAAAGTGCAGGAATTAGCCAATGCGCTGGAAGAAGAGCCCGTGCGCGGCAGCACCGGCATATCGCATACGCGCTGGGCCACCCACGGTATACCCAACGAAACCAACGCGCACCCGCATTTGTCGAGCGACAAGATTGCCATTGTCCACAACGGCATCATCGAAAATTATGAAGAGCTCCGCGATGACCTGAAAGAAAAGGGTTATACATTTACGTCGGATACTGACACTGAGATCGTAGCGCATCGCATTCACTACAACTCACAGAATGCTGAGGATCTGGCGGGGGCTGTGAGGGTGACAGTGGCGGAACTCGAAGGCGCCTATGCGTTGGCAGTCATGAGTGTGGATTACCCCGGGCAGATCGTTATCGCACGCGCCGGCGCACCGGCAGTGGTCGGAATTGGGATCGATGAAAACTTCGTTGCTTCTGATGTTGCTGCGTTATTGCCTGTGACGCGTAACTTTATTTTTCTTGAGGAAGGCGATATCGCGCTTGTTGAGCGCAAACAGGTCACAGTCTGGGACGAACAAGGTAAAACCGCCGAAAGGCCTGTCAAGGAGTCAACGCTCAACGCAGATTCCGCGGAACGTGGCGAGTTTCGCCACTACATGCTCAAGGAAATCTACGAGCAGCCGGATGCTGTTGCGCGCACCCTCGATGGGCGCATTGCCGACGGCCGGGTTCTCGACGCATCGTTTGGACCGCTTGCCAACGACGCGCTGGATAAGACCAAGGGCATTCATATCGTCGCCTGCGGCACCAGTTACCATGCGGGCCTGGTTGCGCGGTACTGGATCGAGTCCTTGTGTAAATTGCCCTGCACCGTTGAGATCGCAAGTGAGTATCGCTATCGCTCTCCGGTGGTTCCCGAGGGCACACTCTTCGTATCGATCAGCCAGTCTGGTGAAACAGCGGATACGCTGGCGGCGCTGCGCGCAGCA
>CALDZH010000170.1 GCA_937944275.1 uncultured Woeseiaceae bacterium | reverse complement strand
GGGACGCACGACGAGCGATGGTCCACCGCGTCGGCCGCCCTTTTTTGGGCCAGAGAGTTCCTCGCTCAGCTGCTTGATGCGGGTCTTGATATCGGCCTGCAGGTGGTCCGTGCCCTTGTGCTTGGGAATCGTCCGCAGCATTTCCCGCAGGCAGTCCAGGCGCTCTTTTGGCTCACGCGCTCTGCGGTAAGCATCCTCGGCTTTCTTGTACTCGGGTGAGACGTTCGTAGGCATTGACGCCAATATTACTCGCATTCTGATAGATTGACGCGAAACTGCGGGTTGGAATTGCCGATACAAGACTCTGCAAAGGAGTGAGTTCATGAGTCCGATTTACAAATCTGTGTACCCGTTAGGGCGTGTTGCGCTGCTTGTCTTTCTTGCGGGACAGCCAGCCATCGGCATGGCGGATGCGCCCATCGTTCAGCCGGGTGCGCCAGGCGAGGCCGTGAAGGAGCTGAGTCCGGAAGAGGCAATCGCGATTGCCAACACATCTCACTCGGCTGCCGACTCGCAGTTCATGCAGGACATGATCCCGCACCATCACCAGGCGATCGAGATGGCTGCGCTCGTGGGCGACCGCACCAATCGGCAGGAACTGATCGACGTTGCCGGGCGCATAAATGCGTCGCAGGACGACGAGATCAAGTTCATGCAGGACTGGCTGCGCGAGCGTGGCGAGCCTGTGCCGGAACCCACGGCTCACCACGCCATGCACACGACGCACACCATGGCCGGTATGGCCACGCCGGAACAAATGGCTGAGCTTGCCGCCGCAGAGGGCGCGGCGTTCGACCGCCTGTTCCTGACGCTGATGATCGCGCACCACGAAGGTGCTGTGCGAATGGTCGAAGAACTTCTGGAGCTGCCGGGCTCTGCGTACGATGCCGTGCTGTTCGAATTCACCTCGGACATCACGAACGACCAGACCGCCGAAATAGAGCGGATGCATGCACTACTCATCGGCCTGTCCGATGATCCGCGTGCGAACCTGTCCGCTGGAATCGACGATGCCGGCCAGGCAATCAGCAACATGCGACTCGTGACAACGTTGCCTCGGCCCGCCGGATTCTTTGACCCACAGAATCCGGTCGAGCTGCCGGGCCATTTGTTGTCGAACGAGAACGAAGACGACGACATAGAGGCAGGTGATGAACGTTCTCCGCTGCTCAGTTTCTCCAACACCGACATGGCCTTTGCCGGAGATGTGCTGGTCGCCGGCAGCTACCACGGGTTCAACACGTATCGGCTGCAGGATGATGGCGTGCCTGCACTCCTGGGTTCGGTAGTGTGCCCCGGCGGGCAGGGCGATGTGTCCATCGTCGGTGACCTGCTGATCATGTCCGTCGAGCAGACCCGCGGCCGCCTCGACTGTGGCCGCGAGGGAGTTAATGAAGACGTGAGCACAGATCGCTTTCGTGGTATCCGCATCTTCGACATCAGCGATCTCGAACGGCCGGTGCAGGTTGGCGCGGTACAAACCTGCCGCGGCTCGCACACGCATTCGGTTGTTTCGGGACCCGGCGATAACGGCAAGATCATCGTCTACAACTCCGGTACCTCATCAGTGCGTGATGAAGAGGAGCTGGAAGGTTGCATCGGTGAGTCTCCCGGTGACGATCGCACGGCGCTGTTTCGCATCGACGTGATAGAGATTCCGGTCGAGGATCCGGGCAAAGCTCGTATCGTCGACAGTCCTGCCGTATTTGCCGATCCCGAAAGCGGTGTGCTCGGTTCCCTGTGGCGCGGTGGCGACCACGGTGACGATACGCAGGAAACGTCGCAGACGGACCAGTGTCACGATATCACCGTGTTTCCTGCGCTCGGGATTGCCGGCGGCGCCTGTTCGGGCAACGGCATCCTGTTCGACATTTCTGATCCGCTCAAACCACAACGTATCGACGCGGTTGTTGATGACGGTTTCGCCTATTGGCACTCGGCCACCTTCAATAACGACGGTACGAAAGTCCTGTTCACGGATGAGTGGGGTGGTGGCAGCCGGGCACGCTGTCGCACCTACGACCCGGTGACATGGGGGGCGGACGCGATCTATGACATCGTCGACGGCAAGCTCGAGTTTCGAGGCTACTTCAAATTACCTGCTCCGCAGTCAGAAGAGGAAAACTGCGTGGCGCATAACGGCTCCATCGTGCCGGTTCCCGGGCGCGATATTTTCGTCCAGGCCTGGTACCAGGGCGGCATCTCGGTGATCGACTTCACCGACTCCGCTAACCCGGTCGAGATTGCCTACTTCGACCGCGGTCCCCTCAATGCCGAGAACCTCGTCTTCGGCGGGTACTGGTCGACCTACTGGTATAACGGCCGCATCTACGGCACCGAAACCATGCGCGGGCTCGACGTGCTTGCGCTGGAGCCCAGTGAATACCTGACGGCGAACGAAATCGCCGCGGCGAACGTGGCCAACTACGATGGCGTATTCAATCCACAGCAGCAGTTTCCGGTGAGCTGGCCGGCCGAGCCGGTCGTAGCCCTGGCCTATGTCGATCAGCTCGCGCGTGACGAGGCGTTACCTGACTCACTGGTGACTGACGTGAGAACCGCGTTGGCAGAGGTCGACTCGCAAAGTCGTGACCGCAAGCTTGCCAAAAAGCTGAAATCGCTGGCGGCCGATGTCAAAGATGATACTGGCGACGCCGCCACGAAAAAACGACGCGCAGCCCTGGCCGAGACCCTGAACGGGATCGCGGCCGGGCTGCGTTAGCGGCTACGAGGCGAGTTAAAGCGTCGAGACGTGGGGTGCCTGCTGCTCAGCGGCCCAGCGATTCACCGCGGCGATATCGCTTGAGTAGATCGCCTGCAACTCATTCTTGAGCGCAGCCCATTCACCCTGCAGGTCACGCAGGCGTTCCTCGGCGCCTGCTGCTACCGGCGGGCCCGCGCTATCGAGCACATCAAGCAGGTGCCGTGTTTGTTTGATCAGCTTGGGCGGCAGGTTGTCCTCGTCTTCATAGGTCTCGAACTCGACCTGGTAGGCTTTTTCTTCCCACGCGGTCAGTCGTTCGACTGCGCTGGCGCCCGTCGTCTGTAAAGACTGGGCGTCAGGGTAGTCTTCCATCAGCGCTTTCACCTGCGAACGTGCCTTGCGAATGCCCTCTACGCCGTGCAGCAGTTCATTCACCATGGTCGTTGCTGTTTCGATACG
>CALDZH010000169.1 GCA_937944275.1 uncultured Woeseiaceae bacterium | reverse complement strand
ATGACACGCAAGCCATTGTCCAACGTGAATTCGGTATAGGGGATTTCGATATCGGCGGCGCGACTGGTGCTTACCGCGAACAGAAATGCCAGACCGGCAATCAGCCCGGCTTGCTTGATAAGTGTCATGGATACCTCGTTTTTTGTGGTTGGTGCAGAGGAGATCGTGCATTGGCTGCAGACGTCGGCCGCACATCATAACTGAAGTGAAATAAGACCGCCTGTGCGGTGCCGAGTTCCACGGCCAGAACCGACCTTTGCTAGGAGAATCGTGCGGGTGACAGGGCGTCCAGGGGGATGTCGGCAGGCCGCTCAGCGACCAGGTCGGCAATCGCTTTTCCGGTCACTGGCGCCAGCGTCAGCCCGAGCATATTGTGGCCTGTTGCGAGCAGGGCGTTTGACAATCGCGGCACTCGGCCAATGATTGGCAGGCTGTCCCAGGTCATGGGTCGCCAGCCATACCAGGTGTCTTCGATCGCCGGTCCGGTCGGGTTTTTCAGATAGGGCCTGGCTGAATCCTGCAGTTGCTCGATACGGAAGGACGGTATCGTCTCGTCGAAGCCCGCAAATTCCATCATCGACGCGATGCGATAGCTGTCTTCGAACGGAGTTACACCAATATGCGCCTCCGGAAACAACATCGGATAGCGTGGCATGACTGCGGGCTTGCTCATGGTAACCGAGTAGCCTTTGCCCGGTTCCACCGGGATGTCGCATTCGAGATCGGCAGCCAGCCTGCTCGACCATGCTCCCGTTGCAAAGACGTATCGGTCCGCCTTCATTTGTCCCTGGGAAGTCAGCAGTGAGGTAATCGTGCCATTCTTTTTTTGCACGGTCTTCAGCCGACAATGATCGATGAATGTGACGTCCTGAGCCGATAGCCACTTGACCCACGACGTGTTGAGTTTGTCCGGACGTACATAGCCGTCGTCCTCATACCGGTAGGCGCCAGCCAGTCCTTCGCGGAAAGCCGGATCAAGGTCCTGCAGATCCGACCCGGGTATGAGGCTGGCGGCTACGTCGAATTCCTCCGCCAGAAATGAGTCGGTAGCCGCGAATTTCTGCAGCGCCGCTGCGGATCGGAAAACGAACAACAGGCCGCTATCCTGCCATTCGCATTCCATCTCCGGCCTGCTCAGCAAATGACGGTACTCGGCAATCGACAGGTCGAGAATGGTATGCAGGACCTTGCCGGCCGAGATCATCTGGCGCCGCGAGCAACGGCGACCAAACTCCAGCATCCAGCGGTAGAGTGCGGGACGAAGCTGCAGCTTGACGCGAAACGCCGCTCGAGGCTGGACCAGCGATTTGAAACCATTCAGTAATGACTCAGGCGATGTGAGCGGCAGAACGTGGCTAGGCACGAGGAAGCCGCAATTGGCATACGAGCAGGCTCCGCCAATATCGCCCTGGTCGATGACGGTCACGTCATAACCGTCCTGTCGCAGGTAGTGGGCGCACGCGATGCCAATGTGCCCGGCACCTACAACGATTACCCGGTCCGGATTAGCGCTCATCGTCATGCAATTCCATTGCGGAACGGGTCGTCTTTCTGCTGAATCAACGTGGCATCGGCACAGATGAAAGCGCGCCCGGTGATACTGGGAATAATTTCGCCGTTTGCGTTGAGGGCATACCGGGCGACAAAACGGCTGCCGATAACGCTCTCCTGTACCCAGTCAGTCTCCGGAGCGAGAACGCCGTCATCTGCCAGGCAGGCCAGTTTTGCACTCGTGCCCGTGCCGCACGGCGAGCGATCGTACGCACCACCCGGGCACAGGACGAAGTTCCGGCTATCGGCGTCGGCGGCCTGCGCATTGGCGAAGAACTCGATGTGGTCTATTTCGCCATTGTCCCGCCCCGTGATGCCCTGCTTCCATAAAGCATGCTGAACCTTGAGTGCTGCGTCGGTGAGAGCCCGCTCATTGTCGAGGTTGATGGGGAAGGGCGACTCCTTACAAAGATAGAACCAGTTACCGCCCCAGGCTATGTCTCCGGTGACTGTCCCCATATCTGGTACTTGGACGGCGACGTCTTTGCGGTATCGGTAACTCGGGACGTTCTCCACTGTAACCGTGTTCTCATCGACGAGATTCACGGAGACAACGCCCACCGGCGTTTCCAGCTTTGACACGCCGCTGCCGATTTTCCCGAGATAAGCGAGCGTTACCGCCACGCCGATCGAACCGTGACCACACATGCCAAGGTATCCGGTGTTGTTGAAGAACAGGACGCCGGCCACGCAATCGTCCCGCGTTGGCTCGCACAATAATGCGCCGACGATGGCATCTGCACCGCGCGGTTCGAGGATAGTCGTCCTGCGGACGTGATCGAACTCACGGGCAAATCGCGCGATACGCTCTTGCATGCTGCCAGCGCCAAGATCGGGGCCGCCTTCGATGATGACGCGCGTAGGCTCGCCTTCGGTATGAGAATCTATGACTCGCACAGGTGATTTTCCGTCAGGTGTTCTTGCCGGGCCATCCGGCCCACCATTTGCGAAATTGGCGCCACTGGTTTTCGAGTTGCGCCTTTTGCGATGGGCTCAGTTGATCGTCCGGATTGATCTGGTGTGCGTACTCGGGATTACCTTCGAGCACCATGAGGTGTTTGTAGTAAAGGACGAGATCCGGTCCTTCGTCGTAGCTGGACAACACGGCCAGGGCCTCATCCAGTTCGGCGGCAAGTCGATACGCTTCGTGGTCACCCTGCGCTGCTGTCCTGCAAAGCTCGGTCAGTCGCAGGATTTCCCTTGGCAGCGCGTTGCCGACTCCGGTGATGGCCCCCCGCGCATCGCACCGTACAAAGCCATGCAAGACCTGGGTATCGACACCGATCATCAATGTCAGGTCCGGGTTACCTCCGGTGATGTTCTCTGCGGCGTAAGTCAGAGAATCTGCGCCACCGAATTCCTTGAAGCCGACAAGGTTGTCGTACGTCCCGCGCAGTTCGAAAAAAAGATCCGCTTTGGTTTCGAATCCATAATAGGGGCTATTGTAAATGACGGCCGGAAGGCCGTCTGCGGCCTGGAGCACCGCCGAAAAATGATTGCGCTGTGCGGCGACGGATGATCCGCGAGATAAGACTCTTGGAATTACCATCAGGCCAGCCGCGCCTGTCTCGCTGGCGTGCTGCGCCAGGCTCGCGGCGCGCTTCGTATTCTGGGCTCCCGTGCCGACGACGACGGGTACACCCGCTGCCACCAGGTGTTCGACGCCCTGTTGGCGCTGTTCGTCGGTCAGCAAAGGCCAGTCGCCCATTGAACCGCAGTACACCACTGAACTCATGCCCAGCGAAACGAGTTCCTTGCCCTTGTCAGCCAGGGCGTCAAAATCCGGGCTTCCACTGGCGTCACATGGTGTCATCAGAGCCGGAATGCATCCGGAAAATACGTTGCCGTCATTACTCATAGTTCTGGCTTCCGCGTTCGAATTTCTACCTGTCTGTTTCAAAGGGTATACCGATCGAGGTTCATTTTCCCTGCAGTTTCGACGATCGACCGGATTATTTCCAACGGAATATTGCCAACAGAATTCAGGCGACTGCAGCTACAATAGCCAGGACATGAAGCAGACCACCCGATTACCACAACACCTGATCGAACGATTCTCGGAGTATGTCGAACAGCGTCGTTCTATTGCGCTGGCGACGGTTCTCTCAACCGAAGGCTCTACCTACAGCAAGTCAGGCAACCAGATCCTGATCAGTGATGAGGGCCGGTGCCACGGCCTGGTGTCCGGCGGCTGTCTTGAAAATGACCTTGCCGAATGGTCAGCCAGGGCAATTGCTTCGGGCACACCGGAGTGGGTGGACTATGACCTGCGCAGCGATGATGACGTGTTCGGGCTGGGCGTCGGCTGTGAAGGCGCAATGCGCATCCTCGTCCAGCCACTCCTTGCCGAAACCGGGTACGAGCCCCTGCGGAGCTGGTTGACACAGCTCGACGAGACAGGTGATGTGGATGCGCGTTTCCCGTCGAGAGCCGATGGTGGGGAAATTACATTTCGGTTGTCAGGGCCGCGCAACGTCCTTGTACTTGGCGCCGGGCAGGATGCCGAACCACTGGTCGGTTTCTGTCGTGCCCTCGGTTGGCGTGTCACAGTCGTAGATCACAGACCGGCATACGTTTCCCGTCTGCGGGAGAGTCAGGACTGCGCGATTTTGTGTGTCCCGGTCGATGATTTCAGCGCGGCCCTGGAACTGGATGGGTTCGACGCCGTTATCGTAATGAGTCACCACCTCGCCAGCGACAGGCAATATCTCAAGTGTCTTGCCGAGTCGTCCATCGGCTTTATAGGCTTGCTTGGCCCACCGCACCGCCGCGATCGATTGCTCGGCGAAATCGGCGCAAGTCGGGAGCAACTGGCTGACCGATTACGCAGTCCCGTGGGACGCCGTATTGGCGGGCGTGGCCCAGAGGCCATTGCCCTCGAAATTGCCGCGGAGTTGCAGGAGTACTTCTCGGGGACCGGCTAGGTCGGAAGACGGTCGGAAAGCGCCTCAAGGTCTGCGGGTGTGTCTATGTCGACCGAAGCGGCTTCGAACCCCACCGTGCGCAAAATGCTCGAGCTTCGATGCAGGATTTCGCGTGCGCCAACATCGCCGTGCAGGTCTTCGAGCTGATCGAAAAGCGCGCCAGCGAAGAGCACCGGCGGCCCGCTGACACCGGAAAAACGGGAGGCAATGATCTCATTCGCGTCACCTGTCCACCTGCTTACGAGTTCGGCAAGGTGGGAAGAGGATACGAGCGGCTGGTCCGCCAGCGTGATGAGTATCGCGTCACTTTGGTCGCGGCAGGCACGTACCCCACTGGCGATGCTGCTGCCTATCCCGCTTGCAAAGTCTTTGTTGATAATGACGGTATCAGCGAGTCGCCCTGCGGCACGGCTGATCTCATCGGAGTCATGGCCGACAACCAGGCAAACATTGCCGGGACAGGCACCCTGTGCCGCTGACAATGCGTGATGCAGCAATGGTTTGCCGCGAAACTCCGCGAGCAGTTTGGCCGTTCCGAATCGTGCGGACCGGCCGGCGGCCAGGACAACGATGCGGACTTTCCCCCGGGACATAAGCAGTCAGTCCCGGCGGCGACCGCGACAATATCCCTGGCGCATTTCACCCGAATCACACACTACAACCATGGCGCCCCAGTCCTTGACGAAATGATCGGCATCGGTCTGCCCGAGATGCTCGACCATCGATTCGTACAAATCACCCCTGATCATTTCGTATTCGCGCCGCGCCTCGGCTCGATACCAGTCCGAAGCGTCGGTCGTAGTGACATCGGTGAAGCCCACTTCGCGCAGGCGTTCGCCGTATTTTTCCAGGGTCTCGAATTCGTAGGTGAGCCCCTCGAGCTCGATCCAGTATCGCAATTCGTCCGAATACTCGTTGCCCGTGCCCATCCACTCGTAGCAGCTGAAGTAACCCCCGGGCTTCAGTACTCGAAGCGCTTCGCTGAAGAGCGTATCGTTGTCCGGCGTCTGCGTAACCGCGCCCGATGACACCACGATGTCAAAGTTCATGTCTGAAAATGGCAGTGGCCCCGGGCTTACTCGTTCGAACGTGCAATGCTCATGCAGACCGGCCGCCCTTGCGTCGGATCTTGCACGCTCAATCAGCGGCGCCTCGAGATCAATGCCAACGACCTGTGCGCCGTGACGGCGCACCATATCCATGGCAGGGCCACCAATCCCACAGCCAATGTCGAGTATGAGCTTGCCTTCCGGCTCTGTACCCGCGAGGAGCTTTGCGACATTCCCGGGTCCGCCCGGTGCCATGTAGCCCTTGCCCCAGATGAGCTCGAGCATCCTGACCATGTTTTCGTAGTATTCCGCTTCGTGCGTCACGCGCTATACCTCAAAAGCGGGCAGGAGGCGTCGCCGATTTGTGTTCCGGCGAGTAGAACGGTTTCGTTTGCGCATGGCACCTGGCCCACGTCGTGTTCCACTTGAGTTCACGTTTGTAGTCGAACCTGGCCCACAGATTCTCAGGCAGGCGCCCGCTGATGAAATTAATGTCGGCTATTGCCAGGTTCGCTTTGAGTATCGGGGACCACATCGTGCACTTGACCTCGCCAAGCTGCTTGCCATTCTTGCCTGCATAGATGAATGCCTCGCCAACAGGCTTGTTGCCTTCGACGACAAGCTTGGTCAGGCGCCGCTTTGCAGGTTGTTCCTTTTCGGCAGCAAGCGCTTTGCGACCTGTAAAATGGCCTTTGTCGAGATTGACGACCCAGCCGAGGCCGACCTCATACGGCGAGCGGTCATAGCCGTTTCGAATGGTTGCCTCAGCACAGTTGAAATCGAAGCCGGGCATGATGAACCCGGCCTCTATGCGCACCATTTCGAGCGTGTCGAGCCCGATTGCATGAATATCGTACTGACCTTGTACTGCAAAGATCGCGTCCCACAGCGCCAGCGCGTTGGCGGGATCTGTCCACAACTCGTAACCCAGATCGCCTGTATAGCCGGTTCGCGAGACCGTGACCGGGAATTCTTTGCACTGCAGGTTCTTGATGCCAAATGGCTTCAGATCATCGAGCCCATCGATACCTGCGAGCGTGAGAACCGAGTAGGCGGTGGGGCCCTGGACAGCCAGAGCAGCGACATCGTGCGTTTCTACCGTGACCTGCACATCGAAGCCATCGGCAGAGATCAGTAGCCAATCAAGTTGGTGATGCTGTGCGCACAAGCGGTAGGTGTTCTCGTCCAGTTGGAACAGGGTACCGTCGTCGATGACCTTGCCGTCGTCGTTACACCAGACAACGTAAGTTACCCGGCCCGGCCGCAGGTTGGATATGTCGCGAGTAAGCAGTCGA
>CALDZH010000168.1 GCA_937944275.1 uncultured Woeseiaceae bacterium | reverse complement strand
TGCGTAGTTGGTGCCGGTTTCACGGGAGTCTCAACGGCACTGCATCTCGCTGAGCGTGGTTACAAGGTGCATGTCGTGGAAGCCAACAGGGTCGGCTGGGGTGCGTCAGGGCGTAACGGCGGGCAAATCATCGGCGGCATCGCCGGCGAGAAGAACATTGCCAGACATCACGGACGTGACGTCGAGGAACTATTCAGCGAGTTGCGCTGGGCCGGTCACGAGATCATCCGCGAACGCGTGGACAAATACGGCATCCAGTGCGACCTGAAGCCCGGATACCTAGACGTTGCCATCAAACAGAGACACCTGCGGGATTTCGAGGCCGACTACGAACGACTCGAAAAAGCCGGCTTTCCGCACGAGCTTCGTCTCCTGTCCAGAGAAGAGACGCAAGAGACTATCGGCACGGACGCATATCTCGGTGCCCTTCTCAATATGGGGAACGGTCACCTGCACCCGCTGAACCTATGTATCGGCGAAGCGATGGCCGCTGTAGCGCTCGGTGCAACGATCTACGAACAATCCCCGGTCACGCGAATAGAAAAAGGGGCAAGACCGAGAGTTGTTACCGAGCACGGATCGGTAACGGCCGATGCCGTAGTGCTTGCCGGCAACGCCTATCACTTTCTCGAAAAAAAGCTGCGCGGCATCATGTTCCCGGTAAACAGTTTTATCATCGCAACCGAGCCTTTGTCGGACGACGTAGTCGCTACAATCAATCCGCAGGACCTGGCCATCTGCGATCCGAACTTCGTACTCCAGTATTTCCGCCTGAGTGCTGACAAGCGCTTGCTGTTTGGCGCGAGGCTCAATTATTTCGGCGACGATCCGGACTACATCATGCAGCGCCATCGTCGGAAAATGGCGAAGCTCTACCCGCAATTGGCCGACGTTCGACTCGACTACGCGTGGGGCGGAACAATCGGTGTCACGTTAAACCGGGTGCCTCTGCTCGGTCGCATCGCGCCCAACGTCTTCTACAGCCAGGGGTACTCAGGACACGGCGTCAACGTGACGCATCTTGCCGGGCGCATCATGGCAGATGCCGTGGGCGGCACGCTCGAGCAGTTCGATCTCTTCGCCGACGTGAAACCCCTGGTCATTCCCGGCGCACATACGTTCAGCCGGCCGATGGTTGCGTTGGGCGTCCTCTATTACCAGATCAAGGACCGTCTGTAGGACACGCCGATGATATCGCGAGCGACCCTGGCCAAGAATTTTGACCTTCACAAGGTTCAGCAGATCGTCAAATGGGCTGTTTACATTTTTCTGCTTGTCAACTGGGGCTTCTACATTGTTGAAGACTGGACCAGGGCGGCGCATACGTTAACCGCAGATTCGACGTTTTTGGACTGGACATCTGAGTTCGCAACCAGCATCGACGAGTCCGCCTGGTTCATTTTGCTTTTCATGTTCGAACTCGAGACTTATATCCTCGAGGATGAAGAATGGACCGGCTGGGTCGGGCATACGGTGCGCGGTATTCGACTGCTGTGTATCGCGATGATTGCGCACACCGTGTACGCCTTTTTTATCGCGCTGATCAACATACAACCTACTGTCCCGGTCGAAAACGTATCCGATCTTTGCGATATGAACTCGGAAGGCGTGTCCTTCGTTTACAACCTGGAGTACACGGAGATAACCGAAGAAACCTGTGGCGAACTGTCGGACGCCACGCAGTTCTTCTGGGTGGCCGATAACCCGGTGGTCAGCGACGCGGCGGGCCTCAAACTCGAACGCCAACTGGCCTTGGTCGACATCATCGAAGCCTGTCTGTGGGTGCTCGTTTTGCTGGCCATCGAAATTGTCGTGCGATTGCAGGGCCGGGGCATTACTGGCGGTGCCCTGATCCGTAGCGCCACGTGGGCCCAGTTCATTATTTACGCCGGGATTTTCAGTGCCGGCATTTATTGGGCCTCGTTGGGTCACGGGCTGTATCTCTGGGACGAGTTCGTCTGGATCATGGGATTTGTGCTCATCGAAATGAATATCAGTGAGTGGCGCGACGAAATCATCGAAGAACAAGCCGCAGCCGGATACGGAGCAGGAATATGATTACTGGAAAGTGTGAATGTGGTCGGGTTCAGTTTGAAATAGACGGACCAATCGAGGACTTCAGTCATTGCCACTGTTCGCAGTGCCGTCGCATGCACGGTGCGGCATTTGGGTCGTTCGCCGGAGTCGCAAAGGCCGGCTTTCGTTATCTGTCGGGTGAGACGGATGTTACTGCCTACCAGTCCTCGGCTACGTCAACCAGGACTTTCTGCAAAGCGTGTGGTTCGAATTTTTTCGTGGCGCTCGATTCTGAGCCCGATAGGCTGTACGTCGCGATGGGTGTAATCGATGGCGACCCGCCCCGCCCCGACGGCTACCACATCTACGTCGGCTCGAAAGCACCGTGGCACGACATACACGATGACCTCCCCCAGTACGACACGGCACCGGCGGACGAAGAAAGCGACGCGCCTCAAGACACGTAGAGATCGGTATGAAGCAAATTCATCAACGGCAGGAACATACGGGGTCCTACTACGCGGCTACGGTCACCGAGATCACTGACTACCCGGTCCTCGAGGGTGCCAAGACGGCGGATGTATGCGTCGTCGGTGGGGGCTTTACGGGCGTTTCGACAGCGTTGACGCTGGCTGAGCGCGGCTACTCTGTGGCGCTGGTCGAAGGAAATCGGATCGGCTGGGGTGCCTCGGGACGCAACGGCGGTCAGCTCATTCATGGCGGTTGTGGTCTCGACAAGATCCAGGAGAAGCACGGGGACGGCATCGCCGATCTCGTCTGGGACATGAAGTGGCGCGGCAATGACATCATTCGTGAACGTGTCGCAAAGTACGATATCGACTGCGATCTCAAGGATGGCTTCGCCGAGGTCGCGGTAAAGCCGAAACAGCTCGAGTGGATAGACGACTTCGTAGCGGCCCGCAGGAGCCACGACGCGCCCGAGACATACGAAGTCTGGGACCGCGAGGAGACGCGCGACAAGCTCGGTACCGATGCGTATCACGGCACATTTGTATGCTATCGCGATGGGCACCTGCACCCGCTGAATCTGTGTATCGGTGAGGCACGCGCCGCGGCAGGCCTCGGCGTCAAGATCTTTGAACAATCGGTCGTCACCGATATCGAACACGGCGCACGGCCGAAAGTCAAAACGGCGCACGGGCACATCGAGGCCGACTCGGTGGTGCTGTGCGGCAATGCCTACAGCAAACTCGAGCCAAAGCACCTGTCAAACCTGGTGTTTCCAGCCGGTAGTTACGTCATCGCCACCGAGCCTTTGTCAGATGAGGTCGCCGCGGAAATCAACGGGCCCGATGTCGCGGTCTGCGACCTGAACGAGGTCGTCGATTACTACCGCCTTTCAGGGGACAAGCGCCTGCTCTACGGCGGCGCGTGCAATTACTCCGGGCGCGATCCCTACAGCATCAAGGACTACATCCTGCCACGCATGCTTAAGGTCTACCCGCAGTTGCAGGGCGTTCGGATCGACTACGAATGGGGTGGCCAGATCGGCATCGTCCTGAAACGCATCCCGACGGTCGGCTGCATCAACGGCAACGTCTGGTACTGCCAGGGCTTTTCTGGGCACGGTGTCAGCCCAACTCATACGATGAGCGAGGTCATGGCCGACGCCGTCACCGGCACGATGGAGCGCTTCGACCTGTTTGCGGACGAAAGGCACTTCCGCATCCCGGGAACGCAGTGGATCGGCAACCAGATCATTGCCCTTGGTATGCTTTTCTACAAGCTCAAGGACAAGCTGGTCTAGTCGAACTCGATCCAGGTCGTCTTCAGTTCCGTGTAGTCGTCAAAGGCGTGCATCGACTTGTCGCGTCCGTTGCCACTTTGCTTGAAGCCGCCAAAGGGCACCGTGATATCCCCACCGAAGTAGTTGTTGATGCCCATGGTGCCGACACGCACTGCGGCGGCAACCTTATGAGCGACGTTAATGTTGTTGCACCAGACAGCGCCTGCCAGGCCGTAGATCGAATCGTTCGCGATTTTTACCGCCTCTGCCGCATCCTTGAAGCCGATAACCGACAGCACGGGTCCAAAGACCTCCTCACGGGCAATCCGCATATCATTGTTCACGCCATCAAAAACTGTCGGCTCGTGATAACAGCCGCCTGAGTCTGCCATGACCTGTTTGCCGCCGAACGCAAGTGAGGCACCCTCCTCCCTGGCGATATCGACATAATCGGCCACCGTCTTCAGCTGGGCGGCATCGATCATCGGTCCCATCGCCGTTGCCGGATCAAGGGGATTACCCGGCATCCAGTCCTTACTTTTCTCGACGACCATTTCGACGAAGCGTTCGCAAATGCTCTCTTCGACGATCAGGCGCGTGCCAGCCGTGCAGGTCTGCCCGCCGTTATAGAACACAGCGATCGCGGCAAACGTGGCCGCCTTCTCCAGGTTTGAATCGGCGAATACAATGTTCGGGCTCTTGCCGCCCAGTTCCAGGAACGTGCGTTTCAGATTGGATTCGCCTGAGTAGCACATCAGTTGTTTGCCAATCTCCGTCGAGCCGGTAAATGTCAGGCCATCGATGTCTTCGTGCAGGGACAGGTGGCGACCAAGACTCCCACCGGGGCCGGGCAATACTTGCAGCACGCCGTCCGGCAGCCCTGCCTCACTCGCCAGCCCGGCGATGCGCAATGCCGAGAGTGGCGTGTTGGAAGCCGGTTTGAGAATCACTGAATTGCCGGTTGCCAACGACGGCGCGAGCTTCCAGGCCGTCGTTGAAAGCGGGAAATTCCATGGCACGATCGCCGCAACGACACCGAGCGGCAAACGCTGAACCAATGCCAGTGTGTCGGCAGGCGTCGGCGGAATTTCGTCGTAGACCTTGTCGATCGCCTCACCGCTCCAGCGAATCGTGCGGACGGCGGAAGGCACATCGACGCCGGTTGTGTCCGAGATCGGTTTGCCGACATCCAGGCATTCGAGCAGCGCTATTTCGTCCGCGTGCTCCTCGATCAGCTCGGCCCAGCGCACGAGCACCATCTTGCGATCCGCGGGCGCCATGTCTGCCCACACACCGCTCTCGAATGCAGTCCGTGCAATCCGTACCGCGTTATCCGCATCCTCTGCGCCGCAATTGGCGACGTCAGCGAGCTTGTGGCCATCACCCGGTGATACTGTTTCGCGCGTCTCCCCGGCGAGCGCGTCCTGGTAGCGGCCATTGATGAATGCCCGGCCCTCGATGTCGAGGTCCGCGGCTAAGGATGTCCAGTCTTGTATTGTCTTGTTCAGCATGACCCGTCGCCCTCCTTAGGTCCCGGCCGATAATCATAGCGAATCCGCAGCAACACGGCCTTCATGAATTGTTCGGGCCAGCCTACTTCTAAACAACCTTGCCTATACGCGCTGGCGTTCGGCCGCGGGCATTGAGCTAGTATCTTGGCGTCACTCACAGGCGTCAAATATGGCCATAAAACAAATGAAAAGCGTTGCGGACATTCCATGCTCAGCAGTTTTGTCCGCGGCCTTGCGTTGTTCCACCCGGAGAATGGTGAGACTATCGATATCAAGACTGGCGATACCGTTTACTTCGACCACAACAGCAGGGGTACGTGGGAAGTGCTGAAGACGGTTCGCAAGGCCTATCTGATCTTCAAGCGGGACCAGAACAACAAGGGGAAGACCCGACATGGCATCGAGCGGCGGCACCCATCTGGTGCACCAACGCACCGAGTTCGACGATTGGCGATCGTTGACGATCGGCATCTACATGGCGCTGGCCGGTTATGCCGTCATGGTTGGCCTTCCCGTTATTTCAACACAGTGGGTCGACAACCTCGGCTTCACCGAGGTACAGGTTGGCCGTGTTGCGAGCGCCGATCTTTTCGGCCTGGCCATCGGCGCGGTTATCGCCTACTTCCTGGTTGCAAAGTTCGATCGCCGGCACGTAACGATCGTCTCAGCGGCCGCCGCGATTGCCGCTAACCTGCTTTGCGTCTATTACCAGAGCTACGATGCAACGCTGATCCTGCGGCTCATCGCAGGCATCGGGGCCGGCCTCTATACCGGAATCGCGGTCGCCACGATTGGCGGGCACTCCCGGCCCGCGTTTGCGTTCGGCATGGAGTTGTTCGCATTTGCCGGGTCGCAGGGCGCCGAGCTCAAGTTCCTGCCGTATCTGTCGATCGAAGGTATGTATTTTGCGTTCGCCGCTTTCTTTGTAATCGGCCTGCTGTTTATCAGCTGGTTGCCCCGTAGACCCGCAGATGAAGCCCTGGACGTTAAGGTCGACGTCGAAGAACCGGACGGCGAACATCACGTTGAGCACCAACATGTACCGGCCTATGTGCCATGGCTGGTACTGACGGCGGTCGTGTTCACCTATATCAACATCGGTGCCTACTGGACCTATATCGAGCTGGCCACCGTCGAATCGACCGCTTCGCCCGACTGGGTCGCCGACATGCTTGTTTACACATCCGTGTTCTCGGTCATTGGCTGCCTGTTCGCCGTCTTACTGAGCAACCGTTTCGGACTGGCGCGCCCGTTGCTGATTACCCTCGTGTTCCAGGCCAGCATCGTCATCATGCTGGTTTTCGGTATCACTAATTTCACTGTGGCGTTCAGCATGTTTGCCTTCAATTTCTGCTGGATCTTCGTTGACATTTACCAGGCCGCAACGATCGCGAACGTCGACCGATCCGGTCGCTACGTCGCCTTGTTGCCCGCCGCCCAGGGATTCGGCAACGGCATCGGTCCATTCCTTGCCGCGGGGGTTCTGTCGTTTGCCTTCGGTTATGACGGGGTATTCATAATGTGCGCTGCAGCTTCCATTCTGGCCATGTTTGTATATCTATATATGTACATGATGTTGAGAAAAAGAATTCCTGCTCTCGCGGACGCTTCATGACAAACCGAAATTACGATGCAATTATAATTGGCGCTGGCCACAATGGTCTGACCAACGCAGCGTTTCTGGCCAAAGCCGGGCTCGACGTCCTTGTCCTGGAAAAGAACGACTACGCCGGCGGTGCGACCGTGTCGCGTGAGCTGCACGAGGGCTGGAAATATTCGAACTGCTCGTACGTCTGCAGCCTGTTCCGTCCCGAAATTTACAACGCGCTCGACCTGGGGCGCCACGGTCTGAAAGTAGTGCCGCTGACCGCCAGCATGACCTTCAAACAGGATGGCGATTACTTCGGGAGCTATTACGACTCAAATGTCAGGCGCCGGGAGCTGATGCGCCACAGCCTGCGCGATGCGGACGCCGCCATTCGCTTCGATGCCGACGTCATGCGCTGGTGCCGGCTGATTCGAGGCTTCCTGCTTCGCACACCGCCGGACCCGGGCTCATTCAAGCCTCGCGATGCTTTCGAATTCGCGTATCTCCTGAAGAAATTCTATGAACTCAGTGAGTCGCAGATATACGAATTCATCCGATTCTTCACAATGTCTATCGCCGAGTATCTCGAAAACTATTTCGAGAACGAGACGATACTCGCCCACTATTCCGGCGGCAGTATCATCGGCACCGGCCTGGGTGTGTACTCGCCAGGCACGGCCTATGTCCTGCTTCATCATGCGATGGGCGATGTCGACGGCAATGTCGGTGCGTGGGGCTTCGCACGCGGCGGCATGGGTGCTGTTTCCGGTGCTCTGGCCTCGTCGTTCAAAGCCCACGGCGGCGAGGTTCGCACGGATGCCGAGGTTGCGCAGATTCTGGTGTCCGGAAACAGGGCAACCGGCGTACGTCTGGCATCGGGCGAAGAAATCTTCGCAAAAACCGTCGTCTCCAACCTGGATGCAAAACGAACGTTTACCAGGGTCATGAATCCGAATGACGTTCCGCCATCGCTGCTGGAGCGTGCCAGGCACTTCAAAATTAGAGGTTCATCCGGAAAACTGAACATTGCACTCGACGGCATGCCTACCTTTCCTGCGCTGCCGAAAGACTCGCCGTTAACATTGGGGCACATGCACTTCACCGACACGCTGAAGCGTCTCGAGAAAGCCTACGACGACTGGAAAGACGATCGCTGGTCCGCGGATCCTTACTGCGACACGCTGATTCCATCGCAATACGATCCAACGCTGGCACCGCCAGGCAAGCACATGATGACCGTATTCGTGCAGTACTGTCCGGTCGAACCGGAGGGCGGCTGGACCGACGAGAAACGCGATGCCTTTGGCCAGACCGTAATCGACCAGATCGCCGACTACAGCCCGGATTTCAAGGATCTGTTATTGCATGCGGAAATTCGCACGCCACGCGAGCTCGAGAACGAAGTCGGCCTCACTGAAGGCAATATTTTCCAGGGCGAGCTGACATTCGACCAGCTCATGTTTAATCGGCCCTTCCCTGGCTACGCACAATACCGCGGCCCTGTGAAGGGCATGTACATGTGCGGCTCCTCCACCCACCCGGGCGGAGGCGTCATGGGAGCGCCCGGAGCGAACGCGGCCCGCGAGATTTTGCGTGACCTGAGGAAGCCCGATACGACACCCCAGGAGTTCAGTGATGACTGATGTAATCATCATTGGTGCAGGCCACAATGGCCTCGTATGCGCATCGTATCTCGCGCGCGCCGGCATGGACGTACTGGTGCTCGAGTCGTCCGATTCTGCGGGCGGCATGTCGGCTTCCCGAACGATAGCTGACGATTACCATTTCCCGGGCCTTGCACACGTAAGCTACCCGGTCAGCAAACATATTCGCAAAGACCTGCAGCTGGACAGGTTCGGCTATCAGCCCGGTGCAGCGATCGATTCTGTTGCACTCGATGCAGATGGCAATCATCTCTTCATTGGTGGCAACTCGGTCACTGGCAAAGACCTGCCGGAATCCGATGCTGCAGCGTTTCCGGTATTCAAGTCCCGTTACCTGGAGTTCGCCAGCAAGATCCGACCCTTGTTCGAAAACAAACCGCCGCGCCTGAAAAACATGGGGTTCGCGGACCTCAGGACACTCGGCAAACTAGGCTGGAATATTCGGATGGGGCTCGGCAAGGAAGCCATGTACGAACTCCTGCGCGTTGCGGCCATCAATATTTATGACGTTCTCGATGAGCAATTTGAAGATGAGCGTCTCAAAGGAGCGATCGCCACCGACGCAGTTATGGGAAGCGCCATGGGTCCGCGCACGCCGGGCACCATTCTGACCTGGCTGCAACGACTCCAGGGTGAACTCAACGGACCGCTGTCGAGTCAGGGTGGCGCGCACCTGATCCATGCGTTGACGCAGTCTGCAGAAGACGCCGGCGCGCGCATTCGTTTTGATGCGCGTGTGGCGAAGATTCTCATCGACAACGACAAGGCTTTTGGAGTCGAGCTGGCGAACGGAGAAATGGTGAAAGCCAGGCTGGTCATTTCGAGTGCAGACCCGCGCGCAACGTTCTCCGAGATGGTCGGTGCGCCCAAACTCGACGCGATGTTCGCGAGCCGTGTAAAGCAGATACGCGGTGCCGGCGTGGCAGGGCATTTGCATCTCGCATTGAGCGGCTTGCCAAACTTCATCGGGATCAGCGAAACCCAAATGGGCAATCGGCTTCTGGTTGCTCCCTCAATGCGTTATATAGAACACGCATTCAATCACTCGAAATATGGAGAGTGCTCCGAACACCCGATTCTCGAGGCAACTTTGCCGAGTGTTCATGACCGCAGCCTTGCACCGGATGGTCACCACGTGATGTCGGTCAACGTTGCATTCCTGCCATACGACCTCGAAGGCGGTTGGGAAGAGCAAAAAACGACGCTTGCTTACAAGGTGATTTCGCAACTAGGAGAGTACTCACCTGATCTGAAGTCGATGATTGTCGACCATGAACTCCTGACACCTGTCGATATCGAAAGCCAATTCGGCGCCGTTCAAGGTCACTGGCACCATGGCGAATTATCGATCCACCAGTCGTTCATGATGCGTCCGTTACACGGGTCAGCGCAGTACGACACGCCCGTTGAACGGCTGTTCCTGTGCGGGGCCGGCTGCCATCCCGGCGGTGGCCTGACGGGTATACCAGGCCGCAACGCCGCGAAGCGTGTAATCGAACTGGGAGGCGTCAAATGAGCATCGATCACCTGCATTTTCGCCAGGCCATGCAACACACGCCATTTCACGACCGCTTTGCCGCGATGTCGACGACCGAGCACTGGGCGACCTGGAACACCTACAAGGTCCCCTATGTCGTCAACAAGTTATCGACCGAGTATTTTGCAGTTCGCAGTGGCTGCTCGGTAATGGATCTCACACCCATGGAGAAGTACCGCATCACCGGTAGCGATGCCCGCGCCTATCTTGATCGACTGCTTACTCGCGACATATCCAACCTGCGGCCGGGCCGGGTAACTTACGTTGTCTGGTGTAACGACGACGGCAAGGTCATCGACGACGGTACCCTGTTCCAACTGGACGAGAACACCTACCGCTTGTGCGCACAGCA
>CALDZH010000167.1 GCA_937944275.1 uncultured Woeseiaceae bacterium | reverse complement strand
ATAGCGCTCTGGCAGCGTAGTGAGTTCATCCACTTCACCGCGGTTGAGCAGTCCCAGGCTAACGAGATCAGCGATGTCGATCAGCATCTCGTTGCCCGCAAACGTCGACAATGGCTGGTACGGCGAATCGCCGTAAGCCGTTGGCCCGACCGGCAGAAACTGCCACACGCTCAGCTGCATCGCCGCCAGCGTGTCCACAAATCCGTGCGCAGCCGCGCCAAGCTCGCCAATGCCGTAAGGGCCGGGCAGGGAGGTCAGGTGCAGGCATACGCCTGCCTGACGCTGTTCCGATAGCGACCTGCTCTTCAATTCTCGATTCATCTACGCAAATTAGTTTCGGCAGCTTTACAGGGCAAAGCGACTGTTGATAACACGGACATGAGATAAAAGTCTCATATTCTGGGCTGGTGCTCGTTTCGCGACCCTACTCCCGAACGTCTTCCTCAGCCGGATTCTCTGCATGAACTGGTGCATCATTGCGCGGCACTGACGTAATTCCCTCCTCATGCCTGGGGAATGCTCCTGCGTCGATGGTCTCGAGATAGCCGTGCCAGGCCGCGTAGCCAATGACCGGAATAATGACGATCAGGCCGACGAACGCGGTCGCGACGCCGACGATCAACGACAGGACTACGATTGAGAGCCACACGACCATTGCCCGCTTGTTGCGTAGTACCGCGTTGATAGATGTCACGATCGCCGTAATGCTGTCGACATCCCGATGCATAATCATTGGCAGCGAAAATGCGCTGGCCGAAAATGTCACTGCCGCAAACACCGATCCAACCATCGATCCGAAACCGAGGTAGATGATCCAGTCCTTTACGCTCGGGTCCCCTTCAGTAGGGAAGAATACGCTGACCATGACAGCGGCGCGTGCCCATACCAGGAATATTACGAGCAACGCCAGGGCAAGAATCATCTCGTTGCCGAAGTGGCGCTTCCATGCTGCTCGCGCGCTGCGCGCCATGAGCGGTTGCTGGCCGCGTTCCAGTTGTGCACTAATCGCGTAAAGCCCGATACAGGTTAGCGGTGCGAGAAAGACGAAACCGCCCAGCATCGCGAACATGATCCACTGGCTGCCGCGGAACCACGCTAGCAGGCACACGATGCCGATCACGAGAGCCGCCGTGAGGCCATATGCCATACTGTGCTGAGGTGTTCGGACCAAGTCACTGATACCGAGTTTCACCCAGCGGAACGGCGCCCAGGGCGAGAGCTTGCGGCATGGTGCTACAAACGGCATCTCGTCACGCTTGAAATCGGACTCTTTGGCCATCGCAAATTCCCCCTGTACGTACGTTGCCCATTGGCCCCAGCATGTGCAATCAGCTCTGATCTGGTTTATTAGTATGCCAATAATCACGCCTGGCTTGAAATCTGTCATAGGCCTGGCGCCGGTCATTGGAGGCAATTCCGTCACCAGCATATCCAACACCTGCAGGGCAATCGTGTCCGGAGCCGTTCTGGTCGTGCTCGCATGGCCAGTATTCGCTGATGACCGGAGTGCTCTGGAGCACCAGGTCGACAGGATTCCGCACACAGAGCTCGACCTTCGTTGGCTGCGCGGTGATGCCAATATCTGGAGTGGCGCCGTGAGCGCAGTGCTGGCAGGCGTCGCCTTCGACAGAGCATCTATTGACAGCCCTTACGGTGGACTCAGCTTTGATGCGGACATCGGGGGACCGGTTGAGAAGCTTGGCGACGACTTGCAGTCTCTGGCAACTGTCGCTGGTTACATTACCTCCCTGACGGCCAAAGACTATCGCGGTTTTGTTTACATGGGTATGCATAACGTCGTCTCGTCAGGCACGACAAAGATGCTCAAGAGCGGCGTCAAGCAGAGTCGACCCGGCGATCAGGACAACAACTCCTTTCCGTCGGGACACACTAATACAGCTTTTCTTGGTGCTGCGTTCATGCAGCAGCGATACGGTTCAGCCTGGGGGCTACCGTCCTACGTCTCAGCCTTTATCGTGGGCTGGTCCCGCGTCTACGCTAACAAGCACTACGCCAATGATGTCATCACCAGTGCATCGATCGCGATGTTGAGTGCCTGGGCAATAGTGCCGCCCTACGATGCGGAACGCGCCGCAAGGTGGCGTGACCTGGAGCGAACGCGCAGGTATCGATTTGAGTGGGAAATGACATTAAACGACGTTAATCGCAACGAGGTGCAAGCGCCGCTTGGCGCCGGTGACTCCTTCGTGTCGCCATTTGACAGGGACGCAAACGAGCCGTGGGTGAACTCACACGTTGAAATCGAGTACCGAATAGACGATCGACGTTCCTTACATGGCGTTTTTTCGCCTTGGGAGACCCGTTCCTACGGTCAATTCACGGAGCCTACAAACTTTGCCAACGTCTTGTTTCCGGCCAACGAGGATCTGCGCGTTGCGCACCTGATGTGGACTTTTGGCGCGCAATATCGGCAAGCACTGGCGAATACCGGGTGGTTCAATGCACGATGGGGATTCGGCGTGGCCGGCCAATACACGGAGGAAGAGATATTCGTCGTTGATGAAACACAGCCCGAGAAACGGGGCCTCTCCGCCGCAAGTGATGCACACGCCTGGTACGGCGTTGCGCATCTTGATCTAGATCTGAAACTGGTATGGAAGCTGCACCTCGCGGGCGAGATTGACTACGGGATGTCGAGCAGCAACGCATTCTTCGACTGGAGCGCACAGCTCAAAGCGCGCCTGAGCAACAAATGGGATGTGGGCCTTGGCTGGCGTGAGTTTGAAACCGATCTCAAGGACGATAATCTGCGGAATGACTTCAAGCGCAGTGGTCTGGCACTAAATATCGGTTACGCGTTCTAGTTACTGCCACTTCGTGTCGGACACTTTCTTCGACCTGTTTGCAGGTAATTTCCCCAATTAACGTCATCTGGCGACCCTGTCGCGCATTCCACCGTGTTACGCGGAAAGTGGACTACGTCACGCAATCCCAGTGGAACCATTCGTAAACTAGTGCCTTATTGTCAAGTCCAGCTTTGAGACCGCGATACTTTATGTCAAATCGCAACACATCAACCAATCGTGTGCTCGTCGTCGACGATGATGCGCGGTTTATCGGTGAATACCTTCGCTGTCTTGGCGAGGATTTCGAGCCAGATGCCGCAACGGCGACGCTGGTCGATCTTGAGAAGGTTCTCATTGGCGAAGAAACCGACAAGAAGGGCGCCGCACGTTTCGAAGTTCACTCTCGCAATCAGGGTGAGAAAGCCGTCGAGGCAGTAAAGGCTGCAATCGGCGCCGGAAACCCTTTTTCAATCGTCTTCGTCGATACAGAAATGCCCCCCGGTATAGACGGTGTCGAAACGGCCAAACAGATTCGTGCACTGGATGCGAACATAAATATAGTCCTCGTTACGGGAACTCAGAGCGTGTATCCGGATAACCTGAGCAGAGAAATCCCTCCCGCGGACAAGATCTTTTTCTTCAAGAAACCGTTCCACGCTGCGGAGTGCCGACAGCTGGCCGTCGCTTTGTGCGGCAAGTGGCACGCTGACAGAGCGCTGCGAAAAGCCAATGAGGATCTGGAGCGCCGCGTCGAGGAACGCACAGCCGCTCTACAGAAAATCGCCTATTTCGATATTGTTACCCGTCTTCCGAACCAGTTGCTGCTGATCGAGGAGCTAAAGAACCTGATTAGCCACTCTGAGAATTTTGTTGGCGATATGGTTGTCGTACTGCTCGATATCGATCGCTTCAGCTTTATCAACGAAACCATGGGCTATGACTCCGGCACCGAATTACTACGGTCGGTCGGTAACCGCCTGAGCCGCACTTTCGCTCACGATGGCGCCCGGGAGAAGGCCATTATAGGGCGTTTCGGTGCCGACGAGTTTGCAATGCTGATGCCCGGCGTTGACTCGGATATCGGTATTCGTGACCTGGCCGAGGCGGTAAAGCAAACGGTTGAGGAACCGTTCCTGATAAACGGCCGCGACCTGTTTCTCAAGGTGGCAATTGGCGTGTCCTGGTTTCCTGAACACGGACGCGACGCCAAGTCTGTTTTTCGGTGCGCCGAAGCGGCATTGCACCGCTCGATGCGTAGCCTCGATACTTCAATTATCTACTACCATAGCGAGATGCGTTATCGCGCTCGCCACAAGTTTGATCTTGAGGCTGAACTGCGAGGCGCCATTGAATCCGGGCAGATAGTCGCTCACTACCAGCCACAACAGTGTACGAAGACGGGCAAACTTGCCGGTGTGGAAGCGCTAGCCCGCTGGATTCGACCGGATGGCACTGTAGTCCCACCCTCGGATTTTATTCCGCTCACCGAAGAGATGGGAATTTCGGACATATTCTTCGAGTCCATCATGCGAG
>CALDZH010000166.1 GCA_937944275.1 uncultured Woeseiaceae bacterium | reverse complement strand
CCGGAAATACAAACATCCTTGCCCTTTTCAATCGCGGCGAGCCCATCCCGGATGACCACATCCGCGTCGTACCAGGCGAACTTCGGCATGTTGCCCTTCATGGCGGTTAATCGCTCGGATGCATGGAAATCCGTATGCGTAAAGCCGGGGCAAAGCGCCATGACATTGACGCCTTTTTCTTTGTATGTAGAGGCCAGGGCTTTTGACAAAGCGACCAGGTAAGACTTTGTTGGGCCGTAGCTATAATCGTTGGCAACGGTCAGGAGGCCGGCGACTGACGCGACATTGATGACACGCCCATAGCCGTCATCGATCATGCGCGGCAAAAATTCATGACACATTGCCGCAACCGAGGTCATCATTAGTCGCAGATAGGCATCCTGCCTCTCCCAGTCACGAACTTTTATAAGGTCAGGGCCCTCAGCGCCGGCGTTGTTGATGAGGTAGTCAACCTCGAGACCTTTTTCCTGTGTCTCCCTGAACAAGCTTGCCGGCGCAGTAGAGTCGGACAGGTCAGCCACCATGATTTCGACCTCGACTCCATGATCGTGGCGAAGTTCGGCCGCGAGCTCTTCCATCGGTTCACGGCGCCTCGCAACGAGGATCAGGTTCTTGCCCGCCTTTGCCAGCTGGCGTGCGAACTCCTTGCCGAGTCCTGCGGATGCCCCTGTGATTAGTGCTCGCTTGTTGTTCATGCTTTTCATGCGCTCCTCGCGCGATGTCAGGCGTTGAGAGTAACACTCGACCCTGCGCTCCTGAAATCGATGATATCGAAGGTCCAGGAAAAGTTTGTGTAGAATCCAGCGACAGTCCAACACCGGAAAAGAACATGCGAAAAGACGGATTGAGCCAGCAGGCGTATATACCTGTTCCCGAAGGCGGGTCTTACGACCCTTTTGTATCGCCTGACGAGTCGCCGGCCGAATTTACGGTCAAAGCCGTCATACTGGGCATTCTTTTTGGGATCATATTTGGGGCTGCCAATGCCTATCTCGGGTTGCGCGCCGGCCTAACGATCAGTACCTCGATTCCGGTTGCCGTAATGACTGTCGCAGTTTTCCGTGCACTGCAGGGTGCGGGCATCAGGGGCACGATACTCGAGACTAATATTGCACAGACGACGGGTTCGGCGTCGAGTTCGCTGGCCAGCGGCGTTATCTTCACTCTTCCAGCATTGTTCATGTGGGGCATGCCGCCCGAGTTGCTGCAGATGACCTTGCTGGCCATGTGTGGTGGCCTGCTCGGCATACTGTTCATGATTCCTTTGCGTCGGTTTCTTATCGAACGGGAACACGGCAAGCTGCCGTACCCGGAGGGCACGGCTTGTGCCGAGGTCCTCGTCGCCAACGAAATTGGCGGCGGTCGTGCGCGCTTCGTCTTCTACGGGCTGGCTGGAGGCGCGTTATTCAAATTCCTGACATCGTGGATCCACGTGATCCCCCACGCTATCCACACCAAGGTTCCGTTCCTGAGGAAAGGCGAGCTCGGCATGGATCTGTCACCGGCTTTGTTCGGCGTCGGCTATATCCTCGGGCCCCGAATTGCGGCGGTAATGGTCGGCGGCGGCCTGCTGTCCTGGCTCATCATTATCCCCCTGATCGATTACTGGGGGGCAGACCTGACGGCGCCGTTTTACCCGGAAACCGTAAACCTGATCCCGGATATGTCGCCCAGCCAGATCTGGACGCGTTACGTGCGCTACATCGGCGCAGGTGCCGTGGCAACGGCCGGGATTATCACGCTGATCCGCAGCATCCCTGTCATGGTCAGCAGCTTCAAGATCGGTTCGGCGGAGCTCGGCCAGCGAATGAGCGATGACGTACGTGAGGTCAAAACTGAGCGGACCGCCGCTGACCTTCCACTACGCGTGGTTGGTATCGGCGTCTTGATGATTGCTGCTGTGCTGGTGCTCGTGCCACAGGTATTCGGGGCTGTCGGCGGTGTGGAGGTTCGCGCGGCGGCAGCCATTTGCGTCGTCGTCTTCGCGTTCTTTTTTGTGACCGTCGCATCGCGCATCGTGGGTCTCGTCGGCGTAACCAGTAACCCGACCAGCGGCATGACGATTGCCGCACTGCTTGGCACGGCTTCCATCTTCCTTCTGTTCGGCTGGACCGACACAATGGGCAAGGCAGCGGCGTTGACTGTCGGCTGCGTGGTGGCCATTGCCGCATCGATATCGGGCGACACGTCGCAGGATCTCAAGACCGGTTTCCTGCTCGGAGCGACGCCCCGACGTCAGCAGACGGCCGAATTGATCGGTGTGCTGACCTCGGCCGTGTTCGTTTGCCTGACAGTTCTGGCGCTCGGCAAGGGCTTCGGTTTCGGCAGCACGGAACTGCCCGCACCGCAGGCGACGCTCATGAAACTCGTTATCGACGGCGTGCTGGATCAGAACCTGCCATGGGCATTGGTCGCAATCGGTGCCGGTATCGCGATCGTATGCGAGATCGCCCGCATTCCGTCATTACCTTTTGCCGTAGGTGTCTATCTGCCAGTGTCCACGATGACACCGATCTTTGTCGGCGGACTGATCCGCCTGTGGATGGAGCGCAAGGCAAAAGACCAAACGGAGGCCGCCGACCGTCGCGAGCGTGGCGTGTTGCTGGGCAGCGGCTTTGTCGGTGGCGAGGGCTTGCTCGGTGTGGGTATCGCACTGGTTGCGGTTGCCAAGAGCCGTCGCCCGGATGGCATCGGTACGGAGTGGCTGGGAAGCGAAGTCACCGCGATGATTGTCGGTGCTATCGCTTTTGCGTTATTCGCCACTTGGTTCTTCCGCCTCGTACGGGGCCGATAGGCCCGCCACGCGAAACAAATCGCTTGTTTTTTGTGCCTTTCCCCGCTAATTTCGCGGGCAAGACACTGATGGGGACGAGTACGCAGTCCATTCAGGCCAAAGTGACCGGAGGATAGTGAGAGCTCCGGGCCCGAACCTGCCGAATATCACCCCGGAGTCGCCACCCGAAAGGACTTCAGGAACGGAGGAGCCCGAGTAGGCCTGGCCGACTGATCCACGAGACGGATGTCGGGCCACGATGGCCCATGAGGCGGCGCAGGCTGCGAAACCGGGTGGTACCGCGAATTTTCTCGCCCCGGGTAATAAGGTACCGGACACCATATTTCCTGCTTAATAAATATGGTGTCCGGTACCTTATTACTTGGGGCGTTATTGTTTCTGGAGTACAGAGTTTTGGCTTTTAAAGAAGTAACAGGTCGCTACAACGGTCCGGCCCTCGAGGAAGAGGTGCTGGAATTCTGGCGTGAGCATGATGTTTTCGAGAGGACGATCGAGGCAACCAAGGATGGCCCCCAGTTCAGCTTCAACGAGGGGCCGCCGACCGCCAATGGCAAGCCTGGCATTCACCACGTTCTCGCGCGCTCCTTCAAGGACATTTTTCCTCGCTACAAGACGATGCGTGGCTACCACGTGCCGCGCAAAGCCGGATGGGATACACACGGCCTGCCGGTTGAGCACGAGGTCGAAAAGCTCCTGAAAAAGCAGGGCAAGATCGAAAGTTACGACAAGGCGGAGATCGAGGCCAAGGTTGGCATCGGCGAGTTCACGCGGCTGTGTCGTGAGTCGGTCATGACCTACATCGGCGACTGGGAGAAGATGACTGAGCGTATGGGCTTCTGGGTCAATCTCGACGAGGCTTACTACACACTCAATAATTCCTACATCGAATCGGTCTGGAACCTGCTGCAAAAGATCTGGGACAAAGACCTTATCTACAAAGGTTACAAAGTCGTTCCCTACGATCCGCGTATCGGTGCAACGCTGTCCTCACACGAACTCGCGCTCGGCTACAAGGACGTCGAGGATCCATCGATCACGGTGCGCTTCAAGGTCGAGGGGGAAGAGGACACCTACATCCTGGTGTGGACAACGACGCCGTGGACGCTGCCTTCCAACCTGGCGCTTGCCGTCGGTGAAGACATTGACTACAGCTACTGCAGGTCCGAGGGACAGACGCTCATCGTGGCGGAGGCGCTTCGCGAAAGTGTATTCCGCGACATCGAGCATGAGGTCGTAAAGACCATCAAAGGCTCGGAACTTGTAGGCACCCGTTACGAACGCCTGTTTGACTACCTCGAAGTTGATGCGAAAAACGCGTTTACTGTGATGGCGGCGGACTTCGTCAGCACCGAGGACGGCACGGGCATCGTGCACACGGCACCTGCCTACGGTGTGGACGACCTGGCATTCGGTCAGGCAAACGATCTCCCGGTCGTGCACGGTGTTGGGCTCGACGGGAATTTTGTGGATGCGGTCGAGCCCGTCAAGGGAATGTTCTTCAAGGATGCCGACAAGCCGCTGATCAGAATTCTGAAAGACCGGGGCCTGATGTTTCGCTCAGAGCGCTACAAGCATAACTACCCGTTCGGCTGGCGCACGGGTGACCCGATTCTCTATTACGCCAAGAACGCCTGGTACATCCAAACCTCGAAATTTGCCGAGCGTATGGCCGAGCTCAACCAAACAATCAACTGGGTGCCCGAGCACATCAAAGACGGCCGTTTCGGCAACTGGCTCGAGAACAACATCGATTGGGCCCTGTCGCGCGAACGCTTTTGGGGTACGCCGTTGCCCGTGTGGACCGATGGCGAGAACTTCATGTGCGTCGGCTCGGTCGCTGAGCTCGGGGAGCTCACCGGTCGGGAACTTAGTGAGCTCGATCTCCATCGCCCGGCGGTGGACGACGTTACGTTCGAAAAAAACGGCAAGACCTGGCAGCGCGTGCCGGAAGTTATCGACTGCTGGTTCGATTCAGGTGCCATGTCTTATGCCCAGTGGCACTACCCGTTCGAGAATGAAGACAAATTTGAAAAGCACTTCCCGGCCGACTTTATCTGCGAAGCCATTGACCAGACGCGTGGCTGGTTCTACACATTGCACGCGATCTCGACGCTGGTTTCCGATAGCGTTGCCTACAAGAACTGCATTTGCCTGAACCTGATCGTCGATAAAGACGGCAAGAAGATGTCGAAGTCGGTCGGCAACATCATCAATCCTTACGACGTGTTCGACACGGTCGGCGCCGACGCGCTGCGCTGGTATTTCCTCGCGCGACTGGCGCCCGACGCGCCCAAGCGCGTGTCCGTCGATATCGTCGCAGACGTTGCCAGTTCCTTCATCAATACCTTCTGGAATACCTACGGTTTCTTCGTCCTGTACGCGCGGCTCGACAAGGTTGACCTGACCAAAACGGTGCCGGTAGAGGATCGTCCTGAAATCGATCGGTGGGCGCTGGCGCTTTTGCATGAAACCGTTACGACTGTTACAGACGCACTCGATCACTATGACGCCAGGACGGCAGGCGAGGCGATCGAGTCATTCGTCGATCAACTCAGCAACTGGTACGTGCGGCGCAACCGCCGCCGCTTCTGGAAGTCGACTGATCCGGCCGACAAGCAGGCGGCCTACCTGACGCTTTACGAATGCCTCAAGGGTGCTCACGAACTCATGGCGCCATTTGTTCCGTTCCTGGCCGAGAATGTGTACCAGAACCTGGTGCGTTCGGTAGATCCGGACGCGTTGCCGTCAGTGCACATGGGTAACTGGCCTGCGGCCGACCCGTCGTGGAAGAATGACCACTTGTTGCACGACATCGGCGTCGTGCAAAAGGTCGTCGGTCTCGGTCGTGCCGCACGCAGCCATTCAGGTGTGCGTACGCGCCAGCCGATCTCCAGGTTGTTGGTTCGCGCGCCAAATGATGCAGCGGCGAAAGCACTTGAGAGCCACAAGGATCAGATTCTCGAAGAACTCAACGTCAAGGACATCGAGTTCATCGCCAGGGATGCAGGCCTTGTCAGCTACAATATCAAGCCGAACCTGCCGAAACTCGGCAAGCAGTATGGCAAGCTTGTGCCGCAGATTCGCCAGGCACTTCTTGATGCGGATGGCGCAGAGATCGCCGGCGCCGCTGCGCGCGGTGAGGCGTTCGAGATTGAGGTTGCCGGCCAGGCGATTCCGCTCGAGGGCGATGACATCCTGATCGAGACGCACTCGGCCGAGGGCTACTCGTGTGAGGCGGATTCCGGTTACCTGACCGCGCTCGATACGACGCTCAACGACGAGTTGATCGCCGAAGGGCTGGCCCGTGAGATCGTGCGTTCAGTGCAGGACGCGCGCAAGCAGGCCGGGCTCGAGGTATCCGATCGCATCACCCTCGGCGTGTCTGGTTCTGAAGGCGTTGAGAAAGCGCTCGGAGTTCATCGTGACTACGTTATGAACGAAACGCTCGCAACTACGTGGGAGACCGGGCAGTCCGACGCCCGGTATACGGACGAGAAAGTGATGGGCGAGGAGCACTGGAAGATCGAGATCAGCCTTTAAAATTTTTCGTGGTACGATCCTCGAACCAGGCACGCGGCTATTTGCGTTGCCAATAAGAATAAAAACCGGTTTTGGGGAGTCAAAACGTGCTGTTTAACTCACTCACGTTCGTGGCGTTTTTCGTTCTGGTGTTGGCGCTGCACAATGCGCCGCTCAGCTGGACGACAAAAAAGACCAACCTGCTGATCGCAAGTTACCTGTTTTACGCGGCATGGAACCCTCCATTCGTCATCCTCCTCTGGATTTCGACGGTGATCGACTGGCACGTCGCAAAAAGGCTTTTTGTCGAGCAGGCGAAGAACCGGCGAAGGGTATTGCTCGCCGTCAGTGTAATCGTGAACCTCGGTCTGCTTGGCTACTTCAAGTACGGGGAGTTTCTGCTCGAAAACTTTATCGCGCTCGCCGCGATGGCCGGGGTCGAGTACCAGCCACCCGAATGGAACATTATTCTTCCCGTCGGTATTTCCTTTTACACGTTCCAGACCATGGCCTACTCGCTGGACGTGTACCTTCGAAGGGCCGAGCCCAGTAAGTCGTTTCTCGATTTTGCGTTATTCGTCACGTTCTTCCCGCAGCTCGTTGCTGGACCGATCGTTCGTCCGACGCACCTATTGCCGCAGTTCGCCACACCAAGGGTAGCGACACCAAAACAGCTCTACTGGGGGCTGGCCCTGATGACGATTGGCATGTTCCAGAAGATAGTCGTGGCCGACGGTCTGCTGGCGCCGGCAGCCGATGCGGTTTTTGGTGCCGATAAAATGCTGCATCCTCTTGATGCCTGGCTCGGAACACTTGCATTTTCCGGCCAAATTTTTTCCGATTTCGCGGGATACTCGACGACGGCGATTGGTGTCGCCCTGACCCTCGGTTTTGGCCTCCCGGATAACTTCCGGTTCCCTTACGCCGCGATTGGTTTTTCCGATTTCTGGCGGCGCTGGCATATTTCGCTGTCGTCGTGGCTGCGTGACTATCTCTACGTCCCGTTAGGCGGTAATCGCAAAGGCAGCCTGAGAACCTACGCGAACCTTATGACCACAATGCTGCTTGGCGGATTGTGGCATGGCGCCAGCTGGACGTTCGTTGTCTGGGGTGGTTTGCATGGTCTCTACCTCGCGGTAGAGCGATGGCTGAAGGCGCGCTTCGGTAGCGGCAAGTTGTGGGGCACGCTGGGAGCGAAAATCTTTCTCGCCCTGCTGACTTATTTCCTGGTGAACATTACCTGGGTGTTCTTCCGTGCCGGGGATTTCGCAACCGCCTGGCGCATGATCGTGACGATGCTGACGTTCGTTACCGACGGTGAAAAGGTTCTGATCACACCGCACATCGTTCAGGTTGTGATTACGATAGCCATCATGTTGCTTATTCACTGGCGCATGCGGGAGCGAAAGCTCGACGAAGTGGTCAGCCGCATGCCAGCCTGGCTTACAGGTGTGATCTGGGGCGTCATGCTGACGCTAATCATCATTACGCAGGGAGGAAGCGATGCCTTCATCTACTTCCAATTCTGAGAACAATGCTGATATGAGCAGATACGATCGGGCACTGCCGGGTGATTCCATCGGGCTGGCTGCGTTGATTGGCTTGCTCGTCATGATCGTGATGATGAGCGGCTGGGAAATGTACTGGCGCAGCGACGGATCGACTCCTTCCTACAGAAACAGCGAAGGCCTTTGGGCAATTCAACGCCGGCGCGTCAATGAGATAGAGGGCGATAAAACGGTCCTGGCGGGGTCGTCTCGCATGTACTTCAACACGCAGCTTGATGTATGGGAGAGGGTGTCCGGTGAGCGGCCAATTCAGCTGTCGCTTGAGGGAACCAGTCCTATCTCGTTGATGGAAGATCTCGCCGAAGATCCTGACATGACCGGTACTCTGCTCGTGGGTGTTGCCGGCGAAATGTTTTTCACCGGGTTTGAGTATCGTGGAGGCGCGTTCGAGCGATTTGAAAAAGAAACGCCATCCCAGTGGCTGGGGCAGCAAATATCAATGCTGGTCGAGCCGTATCTCGCATTTTATCAATACGATTACAGCCTGTTTACTGTAATAAAGCGCCAGCCGTTCCCCCGCAGGGAAGGTGTTTTCTTTGAAATGGATGTGCGTCGTCTTGCCATGTACAGCAAGGATCGCAATGCGCGCTTGTATTCAAAGGTCGAAACCGATTCCGAGTATGCCGAACTGGCGAAAGAGATCTGGGCGCAATTCTATCGCCCGATTGAGGAGTTGAGCGAGGAAGAGCGTGCTGAAGGACTGGAAAATCACAATAAACAGATCGACCGTGCTGTAGCCGCGACGAAGAAACTGCAGGAAAGAGGTGTCGAGGTGATTTTCGTCCGACACCCGTTCGAGGGAATCTACGACATTATCGAACCTATGTATTTTCCTCGTGCTGACAGTTGGGACGTACTTATTGAACAGAGCGGGGCCCTGGGTGTCCACTGGCAGGACCATGAGGAACTACAGGGTTTCTGGTTGCCGGAGTCGTCACACCTGGCAGCTGACGATTCTGACCGCTTCACGAAGGCCCTGTATGAAGTCATCGATCGTGAGCGCATGAAGTCCAACATCGGGGGACGGGAATGACAATGAATATTCTGGTTGCGGTGGATCTTTCCGAAGCTACGCCCCGCGTCATGCAGGTCACCGAGCGCGTGGCGCGACAGTCAGAGGGCAAAGTACGGTTGTTGCACGTTGCTGAGGCAGAACCCGATTTCATGGGTTATGACGCGGGTCCGGAAGTTGTGCGGGACCAGGTCGCAAAAGAATTTCGGGACGAGCACAAGAGCATCCAGGCTTACGCGGAGCAGCTGCGCGAGGCGGGTCTTGATGCGAGTGCACGCCTGATCCAGGGACCTATCGTCGAAACCGTGTTCAACGAGGCGAAGCGCTTCGAAGCGGACATGTTGATCGTGGGTAGCCACGGCTTCGGTGCGATTTATGACTTGCTTATCGGCAGTATCAGTCGCGGAATTCTGAAGGACACCGATATCCCGGTGCTGGTTGTACCGATTCGTGACCCGAGCCTGCGCCCCTAGAAACTGCGCCGCGACTCCAGCAGAAACTGCACGTCGTCAATCGTGGGGTCGCCGTTAAGCGGAAACGCCACGTCTATATGGATTACCTTGCGCGATGCGCTGCGAGTCAGCGCCAGTCGTAGTCCAAATCCCATGTCGGCCAGCCAGCTCTTGCGTTCCTCACCGACCGGATTCGGTCCCCATACACGGCCGGCATCTGCGAAAATTGCCCCACCTACTCGAATCAGGCGAAACGGATACCAGTCTGTGAAATAGCGTTGTTCGACCGTGACCAATAGCTTGGACTCGCCGTTCTGATACCGCAATGGATACCCGCGCAGTCCGGTGTCACCACCCAGCTGAACCGGGTTGTCGAGATCAAGGTTCTGACCCACCGTCGCACTAAGGGAGGTGAAAAACAAACGCTTTTCCGACTGGGTTCGGTAATAACGCGCGTTGACTGATAGTTTTGCATTTGCGGCCTTTCCAGACTCGAGCCTGCCCCGGATCGAACCGGACAGGAGAACCGCATTCTTTTGTAATGAGCCGAAACCACGTTCGGCCCTCGCGAAGTAGATGAGCGCGTCGCGATCTGCGCCGAACGAATCATCCGCCCAGCCAAGTGTCGCAGACACGTGCTTGCCCATCATGAAATCTTCGGTCCGGCTGATCTGGTCGCGGTTGGTCGACGTTTCGAACTCGTCCTCTACGAGTTCGAAACCAATGAACGGGTAAATCAGCTTGCGGTTTTCAGGAATTGCAGCGGGTAATGAGCCGTCAATGACGGGTTCGAAGCGGTTGTCGTCATACACGATGCCGGCGGTCCAGCGTCGCGCACGGCTTCCCTGGAGCCCTTTCGACCAGCCGCCGAACGCCGAATAGTACTGCCGCTCCTGTTGGAATTCGGCAGCTTCTTTGCCGAGTTCATACAAGGCCTCACGGCGATCGTCATCCCAGAGTCGAACGCCGGCTGACCAGCGCGCGTCGAGTTCGTGAAATGGTCGGATGGCGGACATTCCATTCGAGTGTCCATCGGAGTTATCCGAGTAGCGGATCACTGCGGATACCCAGCTTTTGCCGACATGTTTGTCCGAAACCTCAAATATGGTCTGGTCCCGGTCTACATCCTCGTCTCGCAAAAAACGGACCCTTGTGCCGCTGCCGAGCAAGTTGGATTCTTCCAGGCCAATCGTGGTGCTGTTTTCACCACCCGTGCGCGATAGTGAGAGCTCCGGCTGCAGTGACCACAGGTCACGTGTTGCAACAGAGAGGTCGACCACGCCGTTCTCGTAACGAAGCGGCGTTATCTTGGCATCGAACAGATACTGATTTTGCCGAAGCACTCGCTCTGACTCGTCTGTAATGCGCTTTGAGTAAGCCTCACCGCTTTTGAAGAGCAGTTGCTTCCGGATGACCTTGTCCTTCGTAACGACATGGATAAGGTTTGCTATTCGATAAAAGGAATTGTTTTCCGCCGGGTCAGACAGGTCGAAGACATTGGCTCTGTCGAGCACGATGTCACCGATAACCGCGCCTTGTTCTTCCAGCGTGGCGGCGTCGTACGAATCGTCGGCATATATGGGTCCAGCCCACAGGCCGCCGAGGGCGACCAAAGCAAACGCAAAACGACAACTTGTCGAGGCGTCGCAAGCCATTAACTGCAATCTAACACAAGCGATAAGAGGTGTAGCCGAAACTTCGGATACAAGCGTTTCGCCTTCCCGCCGAGAGGACCTGATCGTGGTGTCTGGCCCGAATTGGGCTATAGGTCACAGATTGGAGTGTGAAATTGCACAACACTTGCAGCTATTCGAGTTACCGCAGCGAGTGGTTTGTCGGCTGCGCAGCTCAAGGATTATGTAAACCATGGAGGGATCCAGAGATGTCTTGTCTGATCCGAACACTACTGGTACTGCTGTTGGTCTCGGTCCCGCTTGCAAATAGTCTGGCGCAGGATCTGACGGCGGGCGATATGAAGAGTCTCGACGGGCAGGTTCAGGAGATCAAATCGGATGTCCTCGGAATAGCCTCGGAGCTGAGTAACCTCGAGGAACGGCTGCTTTACCCCTCTAACACCCAGGTGTCCCTTTTCGTGGCGCTCGCCGAGAACGAGGATTTTCGTCTCGACTCCGTGCAAATCGAAATCAATGGTGAGTTAGCGACACACTATATCTACAGCTTCAAGGAACTTGAGGCCCTGCAGAAAGGCGGCGTCCAGCGTATTTATACAGGCAATATGACGACGGGAGAGCATCAGCTCAACGTCACCATCATGGGCAAGTTGAAAAGTGGCAAAGACTTCAGTGAGTCAGACAGTTTCGTATTCTCCAAGGGAATTGAACCAAAAGCCCTTGGGTTGACGCTGTCTGGTCCCGGAATCCAGATCGGAAGCTGGTAAACAATGCGCCGGGTATCGTCTTCTGTGATGGTGTTCTTGCTGGGGGCCTGCTTCGCGGCAAGTTCTGGCCATTGCGACGAGCTGAATGATCTGCACTTTGGCGAGGCACTCTATTATGCACACCAGGCTGACTATTTCGCGGCCCTGGAGCGACTGGATTCAGAAGTAATTCAGCATGGCCAGCTCGACGAGCCCGAGCTTGGCACGCTGCAATATCACATCAACGACGCAGAGTTTTCGCTAGGAGATTTCGAACTCCGCTATCGCATGCATCATCGCGCTGGTCGAGCAATCACGGCCGTGCTCGAAGGCGCGGTTGACGAGAGAGTCCGCAACGACGCCGCCTACCGGCTGGCACGAATTCACTTCCAGAAAAACCAGGTTGATGACGCCATGCGGGCGCTCAATCGTATTGACGGTGAGATCCCAAAACCCATCCGGGATGACGTCGAATTCCTCCGGGCGAATCTGTATCTCGCCCAGGACAAGCCCGAAGAATCAATGCAGGTTTTTGAAAAACTTGAGGATTCCGACAGCTATGGTGGTTTCGCAGCCTATAACCTTGGCATAGCGTACCTGCAGGACGGGCAACGTTCACTGGCACTTGAGCAGCTCGATCGAGCGGGGCAGATCAAGACTGATGACCCCGCTGAGCTCGCGATCAGGGACAAGGCCAATCTTGTCGCAGGCACTATTTACCTCGAGAACGGTGAGCAGGACCGGGCACTGCCCTACCTGAATCGCGTGCGCCTCGACGGTCCGTTCTCAAACCAGGCTTTATTAAGTGCCGGCTGGGCAAGTATGGCAACTGAGCAGTTTGACCGGGCGGTAGTACCCTGGAGCATTCTGGCCGAACGTGAGGTTACGGATCGCGCGGCGCAGGAAGCGATGCTTGCTCTGCCGTACGCATACGGCAAGCTCGATGTGCATGGTCGTGCTGCCGTTTATTACGGTCGGGCACTCGACGCGTTTGGCGCCGAAGTCGACAAGCTGAACAAATCAATCGACAGCATCAGGGACGGGAAATTCCTTGAGGCGCTGGTTCGCGAGGAGATTCGCAAAAGCGAGGACTGGGTTATTCGCCTGCGTTCGCTGCCTGAAACACCGGAAACATATTACATGATGGAGCTACTGGCTTCGCATGACTTCCAGACCGGTCTGCAGAACTACCTGGACCTTGCCGACCTGCGCCGCAAGCTGCTTGCCTGGGAAGCCAGCTTTGATTCCTTTGATGAGATGGTGGCGATTCGTCATGAACACTACGAACCCCTGCTTCCCGATGTAGATACCAATTTTCGCGAGCTCGACTCAAGACTCCGCCTGCGTCGCGAACAGCACAAGATGCTCGTCAAGCGCCGCGATGACCTCCTGACGACACCACGTCCCGAATTTCTTGCAACTCCGGAAGAGCAGGCAATTCTGGGCCGAATCGAGTACATCGAGTCGCAGATGGCAAGCGCAGATGTCGCTTTCAGCGATGAATTGGCAGTGCGCCTGAAGCGGCTGAAGGGCTTGCTGACGTGGACCCTCGAAACCGAGTATCACGCCCGCCTTACCGAGTTTGACCGAAACCTCCGCAGCCTTGATGAGGTCATGGCAGTAGCCCGAGCGGAATACGATCAGTATGTCCGCTCGCGCCAGGCCGCAACGCATAGCTATGTTGGCTATGACACGCCAATCAATCGCCTGCGCACGAAAGCCCGTAATTCAGTGTCAAAAGTCGAACTCCTGATGGCCCGCCAGGGACGATTGATTGAGGTTGTCGCTATCGAAGAGCTGATGGCGCGTCGGTCGCACCTTGAAAACTACGGAGACAAGGCGCGTTTTGCGCTTGCTGATAGTTACGATCGCGCAACACAAGCGCAGGCAAAGGTAACGAGCGAATGATGAAACGTCATGCTCTGATTATTGCACTGGCATCCAGCGGGCTTTTTGGCTGTGCGACCACCAGCGAGCAGGGAACACTTGCAGAGTTGCAGCAGGTGCAGGCCGATGTGAAGGACGTCTACCTTGAGGACAGCCTTGAGCGTGCCGCACAAAGCTACCGACGCTATCTCGAGGAAACCTCGGAAAGTGCGCGCACGCCCGAGGCTATGCGTCGCCTTGCCGACCTGCAGATTGAGCAGGCCTACGGCGTGCTCGGCAGTGGCGAGATTGTTGAAATGGCTGCCCCGGAAGCAGCGAACGCGGCCGCATCCATAGTTGCTCCGAAAACGCCGTCGCCACGAACGGCACCTACTGAGTCAGAGCTGGAGTTCGAACAACGTGCCACGCAGCGGGAGGAGTTGTTGGCGGCAGATGTGGAGCCCGACATCGATTTTTTTGGCGAGCAGGGCGAGCCAGTTCCGGCAGGGCCGCGCGAAGCAATCAAGACCTACCAGAAGATTCTCCAGACCTATCCAAACTACGAGCGTAACGACAAGGTCCTGTACCAGATGTCGCGGGCTTACGATGAGATAGGGCAACCCGACGAAGCGATGGAGGTAATGGATCAACTGGTCGTCCGTTATCCGTACTCCAAGTATGTTGACGAGGTTCAGTTCCGCCGCGGAGAGTATTTTTTCATTCGCAAGAAATTCCTCAACGCCGAAGACGCCTACGGTTCCATCATAAAGATGGGCTCGACATCGTCGTATTACGAACTCGCGCTGTACAAGCTGGGATGGTCGCTATACAAGCAGGAGTTCTACGAGGAGGCCCTGCACAACTATGTGGCCTTGCTCGACTACAGAAATTCGATTGGCTACGACTTTGATCAGAACTTCGAGGAGAATGACGAGCATCGCATAGCGGATACCTTCCGCGTGATCAGTCTGAGCTTCTCGAACCTCGGTGGTCCGGAGGTTGTTGACGAGTATTTCGCAGCCAGTGGGCACCGTACCTATGCGGACAAGATCTACGGCAATTTGGGCGAGTTCTATTTCGACAAGCTTCGCTACGATGATGCAACGTCGGTCTACAAGTCATTCATCGCCCTGAATCCGTTCCACTCCGTGTCTCCACATTTCGGCATGCGTGTTATCGAAATTTACGGTGAAGCAGGATTCCCGCTGTTGGTGGTTGAGTCGAAAAGAGAGTTCGCCACGACTTACGCTCTTGACGCGGAATACTGGCAGCATTTTGACATTCAGGATTCTCCGGATGTCGTTGCCTTCCTGAAAACTAACCTGACCGACCTCGCGGGGCATTATCACGCGTTGTACCAGGATGAAAATCTTGTTGACGATCGCGGAAGTAATTTCAGCGAGGCGCAACGTTGGTACAGGCAGTTGCTGGCTTCATTCCCAACGGACCCCGAGACGCCAAAGGTCAATTATCAGCTTGCCGACCTGTTGCTCGAGAACGAAGACTTCGATGAAGCGGCGAGGGAGTACGAGCGCACCGCCTACGACTACGCCGATCACGAGAAAGCATCTGCGGCTGGTTATGCGGCAGTCTATGCGTACCGCAAGAGTCTCGAAGTTGCGACGGGTGCAAGGCAGCGTGAAGTCAAGATGCTGACTGCCGAGAGCTCGCTGAGATTTGCGGATGCGTTTGTATCGCACGAACAGGCGCCGATGGTTCTTGGCGCAGCCGCAGACGATCTTTATGAGATGAAAGATTTCGTGCTGGCGATCGAGTCTGCCCATAAGCTGATCGATCGTTATCCAGGAACAGATACGGCTCTGTTGCGCTCGGCGTGGGCCGTAATCGCGCATTCGTCGATCGACATTACCGAATACGAAGACGCGGAGCATGCGTATACGAATGTCCTGGCACTGACGCCATCTGATGATGAGTCTCGCCCGGCTGTTATAGATGGCCTGGCCGCGTCCATCTATAAACAGGCGGAACAGGCAAATCTGCTTGAAGACTACCGGGCCGCTGCGAATCATTTCCTCAGAATCAAGGATGTGGCACCGACCTCGAACATCCGTGCTGCCGCCGAATATGATGCCGCTGCGGCGTTGATCAAGCTGCAGGACTGGGAGATGTCGGCCCGCGTGCTTGAGGATTTCCGGGTAGACAATCCGGATCATCAACTCAATGCCGATGCGACGAAGCAACTGGCTTTCGTGTATCACGAGAATGGACAGGTTGAACGCGCAGCGAGAGAGCATGAAAGAATTTCAATCGAGGCCACGGATCCCGATTTGAAACGCGAGGCGCTGCTTACTGCCGGCGAACTGTACGACAAGGTCGACGTAGTCGAAGACGCAATACGCGTCTACGAGATCTACGTGGCTGAGTATCCATTTCCCATGGATATCGCCATGGAGACGCGTTCGCGTCTCGCCGAGATTTTCAAGCTGCGGCTTGACTATAACCGCTACTACGAGGAACTCGGCGACATCATCGCTGCCGATCGCGAGGCCGGCTCGGAGCGCACGGATAGAAGTCGCTATCTCGCATCGAAAGCGGCCCTGGTGCTTGCAGAACGCAGCTACGAACGCTTTGCAGATCTTCAGCTGACGCAGCCTTTCGAGGAAAGCCTGAACGAAAAACAGAATCGCATGGACGTTGCTACAGCCGCGTTCGAAGAGCTTGTGAGCTACGAGGTTGCTGACGTTACCTCGGCGGCAACCTATTACATTGCACAGATATACCGCGACTTCAGCGTAGCGCTTCTGGAGTCGGAGCGACCGGCAGGTCTCAGCGAGGCCGAAAAAGTCGACTACGAAATGGTTTTGGAGGAAGAAGCATTTCCGTTTGAGGAGCGCGCAATTGAAATTCATGAAGAGAATTTCGAACTGCTTGCTGCAGGAGTCTACAACGTGTGGGTCCAGCAGAGTCTCGACGAACTTGCGGTCCTTATGCCTGGGCGCTACGCCAAGAATGAGACCAGTGAGGGCTACCTGGGCTCGATCGACTCGTATGCCTATCGCATGCCAATAGTCCCGGAAATCACAACGATGCCAGGCGCGACTACACAGCCGCCTGATGGATTCGTAACCAGCCAGGAGCCGGAATGACCATCAATTTTTGTTCTTATAATCAGTGGCTTGTGGGCCCGACGGCGTTGGTCTTGATGCTGCTGCTCGGTGCCTGCGCGTCAAACGATACTTCGTCGCGGCCAGCGGCGTCGATCGCCGTTCAGGAAGACGTTGGTTTTACGATTACCGAGCCTGTCTCAGTCGATAACAATGTCAGAACCGAATACGTTGAGGCGCTGAATCATCTGGAGCGTGCGCAACATGAAGAGGGGTTAGCGATGCTGCAGCATGTTGCCAGTAGTGCCCCTGACCTGAGCGCACCGAGAATCGAGATGGGTATTGCTTACCATGCGGTTGGTGACCTGGATGCCGCAGAAGAAAACCTGTTGCTGGCGCTGGAGCTGAATCCCGAGCATCCGATTGCCCATAATGAACTTGGTATCGTGTATCGCAAGACCGGTCGATTCGCGGCGGCGCGCCAAAGTTACGAATCTGCTCTTGCCGTGTATCCCGGATATCACCACGCACGACGAAACCTTGGCATTTTGTGCGATTTGTATCTTGCGGATCTGGATTGTGCGTTGGAGAACTACGAGGCGTATATGAAGACGGTTCCCGGCGACGACCAGGCAGCGATGTGGATCGCAGACATTCGCGGTCGACTGGGCCAGTAGGAGGGCATCATGCACGCAAAATTAACGATATTAATTGCCTTACTGTTGCTCGTTTCGCCACATGTATTTGCCGCGGATGCCGAGGAAACCCAGGCGCAAGATGCCGAACCTTCTGCGGAGGCCGATGATGGGAGCGACGAGCCAACATCCGGGCCGAGAAAGATGTCGGGAATGTCGGTGCTTGGTAACGAAGAAGCCCCCAAATCGCTGGTCATCATTCCGTGGAAGTCGTCGGAACTCGGCGACGACATCAGCCTCTCAGACACACTTGACGATCGGGCTCGTCCGGTTGACAAGGAAGTCTTTATGCGTGAGTTGAGTTTCTACGAAATACGCTCGAGCGAGTAATCTTTAGCGGCCGAACTGGCCCGTCTCAAATTAGTAACTCCAGGTACTCGCGCATCCGCGTGAGGCAGTTCAAAACTCTGCGACAGAACTTAACCCAAGGTTCCCGAACGTGCACTGCGTCACATTCAAAGGCGTGACGCCCGTCTAAGGTTCACCTATTCGCGGATTAATCCGGAATATTAAGTAAAAGAGGATTTCGAAATGGATTTTTTCTACTCAATTGTAGGTTTCTTCTCAACGGGCGGCATATTCATGTACCCGATACTGCTGGTCTTCGCTGTCGGTGTCGCAATTGCGGTCGAGCGTTACATCACGTTGTCGATGGTTACCAACAAAAACCAGGTTGTCTGGAAGAAGGTGCAGCCTTTGCTGACGAATGGTGAGTTCGACGAAGCGCGTGAGATGACGAGCCAAGACGAATCCACAATTTCTCAGGTCCTGAACATGGGGCTGTCTCTGCAGGGTGCGGTTCGACGTCGTGAAGACATCGAGATCGCAATGGAAGAAAGCATGATGGACATCGTGCCGCGTCTTGAGAAAAGAACGCCGTACGTTGCACTTGCTTCCAGTATTGCGACCTTGCTCGGACTGCTCGGCACGATCATGGGACTGATCCAGGCATTCACGGCCGTAGCTAACGCCAATCCGGCAGAGAAAGCGGATCTGCTGTCTGCCAGTATTTCGGTCGCGATGAACACGACAGCATTCGGCCTCATGGTGGCTATCCCGTTGCTCGTAGTGCACGCCATACTGACAAGCAAGACAGGCGACATCGTGGACAGCCTCGAGATGGCGACGGTGAAGGCGCTGAACGTCTTTTCCAGAAGGGCCAAGCGCGCAGTAGAGGCCTGAGCGTCGTGGCCAGGAAACACCACTACAAGCGGCGTACCAAGGCGGATGCGCACGAGATCGATGTAACCACTTTCCTCAACCTGATGGTGGTGCTGGTCCCGTTCCTGCTGATTACGGCCGTTTTTTCGCGCCTGACGATCGTCGAGCTGGATTTGCCAAGCTCGGCATCACAATCGAATCATCGGCCGGACACGTTTCGCGTCGAGGTGATCGTTCGGGAAGAGGGCATCGAGATCAGCAACGGTACTGCGATCATCGCGTCGATTCCGAAAAAGGAAGATGAATTCGATCTCGAAACGCTCTCCGACTTCATGGTGATGCTGAAGCAGCAATACCCTTCGCATGACGCGGCGTCCGTATTGATGGAAGCACAGATTCCTTACGACTACCTGATCCAGGTCATGGATGTTGTGAGGAGTGTTGAGCTGCCAGTCCAGGGCCAGGAAGCTGGCGGCGGTCAGGCGGTTGTCGATAGCCAGGAAGTTGTTGACGGTCAGGAGCAGATGCAGTTGTACGCGCTGTTTTCCGAGATTTCCGTTGGAGATGCACCGTGAGAAATTCTCGCCGAATAAAACGCATGTCACGCAACCGGGTGAAGATCACAAAGATGAACCTGACGTCCCTGATGGACGTGTTCACTATTCTCGTATTCTTCCTGCTTGTAAATTCCGGCTCCGTCGAAATCCTCGAGGCGCCTAAGAACGTCTTGTTGCCGGAATCCAAGGTTGAATCGAAACCCCGTGAGACCGTGATCATCTCTGTAAGCCCGGAAGAGATTATGGTGCAGGGGCAGCTTGTCGCAATGGTTGCTGACGTCATGGAAGGGCGGCCGGGTGCGATAGATCCTGTCACCGCGCGCCTGTCTCAACTAAAGAACAACATCGTTGGTCCCACTACCCGTGTAGTGGCCGGCAGCCAGGAAGTCACGATCCTGGCAGACCGGTCCGTACCGTTCGCCGTGGTCAAGAAGATCATGTCGACCTGTACCGGCGAGGGGTTCGAAAACGTGTCTCTGGCGGTAATCCAGAGACCGTCGCAGATGGCCGCGAACTAGCTGCCACCACAGGGATGAAGGTGGAAACGTGAATCCAGAGTTTTCGGAAAAAGAACATTCATTACTCGAGCAGGTTGAAGAATCTGAGCTCGTGCTTGATGAACTCAACCGCGAGCTTCAGGGCTTCGAAGAGAAGCTGGGGAAGCTGGCCAGTCTCGATCAGCGATATGTGTTGCTGGGCGAGGCATGTCGTTCACTCGAAGTGCTTGACGATCTTGGCGCAACCGATCTTTTCTGGGGCGACACGGTTGATCCCGTCGGCTCAGCTGATCGTATTCATGAAGCGCGCAGCAAAATCGATAAGCATTGCGAAGAGATCGTAAACGTCGAAAAGAAACGCTCCGCGCTGATCGAAAAGATAGGGGAGCAAAACCTGACGCTGGACTGCCTGCACTACGATCTCACTGACCTGATGGATCGCGAAGAGGCGCGCCAGAATGAGTGGCGTGTCGAGCGGGATGAGAGCGAACTGCCGCAGTATGAGCAGGTCATGCCATGGTCGAGGGGTTACGAAGAAGATCAGCGATTCCGCAAGTCGCTTGGCATGTCCGTGGCAGCCTCGTTTGCACTGGCGCTCCTCTTCAGCACCGTGGCCCTGCCGATTATCGATCGCAGCTTAGAAATCGTAGTGCCCGAGCGCGTCGCGAAGCTGGTTCAGGCAGCTCCGAAACCGAAGGAACCGGAACCGGTTATTGAACAACCGGTCCCGGAAGAGGAAATACCCGAGCCCGAAGAGACAATCGTTGAAGAGCTTCCTGACAAAATCGTACCAGAGGTTCCAGAGGAACCAGCCATGGCTGCGGCTGACAAGCCCAACACCAAGGAGCAGGTCAAGACCAAAGGCATTCTCGCGTTCCGTGACAGTTTTGCAAGCCGCGCCTCGTTGCGCCCCTCGGCTAATCTTGGGTCGCAGGCGCGCATCAGTAACGCCGGTGAAAACGCCGTCGGTCGACCGTCACGTTCCATGGTCAGCACGAATGCGCCTGGTTCCAGCGGCGGTATCAACCTGGCGGATATAAGCCGCGATGTCGGCGGCGGCGGTGGTGGTGGCATGGAAGGCGTCGCTGTTAGCCGCGTAGCCAGCTCGATCGGTGGTGGTGGCGGCACAGGCGACCGGCCGTCAGCTGGTGGTGGCGCCATGGCCGGGCGCACTGACGAAGAAATCCAGATTGTGTTCGATCGTTACAAGGCGTCGTTGTATCGCCTTTACAACCGCGAGCTTCGCAAGGATCCGACACTGCGTGGGCAAATGGTCATCCGATTGACTATCGAGCCCGACGGCACTGTGTCGATGTGCGAACTGCAGTCCACGGACATGAACTCCGAATTGTTGTCGCAGCAAGTAGTTGGTCGCATTGGAACCTTCGACTTTGGCGCCAAGGAAGATATTGGTGCCGTGACAATCATTTATCCAATCGACTTCCTGCCGGCTGCCTGATTCACGGTCGTAACGACCACGAAATCAGCAGGC
>CALDZH010000165.1 GCA_937944275.1 uncultured Woeseiaceae bacterium | reverse complement strand
GGGAATTGTGGAAAGTCCCCTGGTAGTTCCGCCGGCAACGAAGGTTTCCGGGTTCTCGACTGCCAGTTCCAGGTTGCCGCTCGTATAGCGAATCATCGACTGGCGTATGAAGGTCGTGGACTCGGCCGGACCGACGAAGTCGAGCGCTTCAGGTAGAGCAGCCACGTCCTGGAAGGTCGACCAGGTCTGGCCGAAGGTCCATTTGTTGAACTTGAGGAACGCATGGCGCAGGCGCGGTTGGTAGGAATTCGATACAACCTCGTTGGCGCCAGGGTCGGTGAAGAAGTCCATCTCGACGAAGGCTGTAACGCTGTTGCCGCCAGCCGTCTTGTGATCGACGCGGAAGTTCAGGCGGGTTTCCCTGGCCTGAAAATCAGCCGTCATATCGCTGCTCGATCCGGAGACCGGGATCTGGGGAGCATAGTAAAACTGGCGCATCAGGCTGTTGCCGGAAGGCGTGCCATTGCTGTAGTCGGTGAACATGGCGTCAAATTTCGCGTAGCCGCCAAACTTGTAGGTAGTCGTCGGAGCATCGTCCGCAAGCACCATTCCGGAGCTAGAAAAGAGAGCGATTGCAGCGCCAACCACTGTGAATTGTAATTTGAACTTCGTCATCAGTTTTCCCCCAAGTCTCGAAGTAAGGTTGTAGTCACGATGGATATTCGGTGACTGCATCGGTACTGACCATTAGCCAAAAGTCGAATCAGTCCGTTGAATAGACCAAGGTCTAATGCCCGCCGAACACGTGCGATTCACAATGTAGGAGACGGACTCGGCGACGACACTCCGTTGCAGAGATCAATGTTTCTTTTCAGGAAGATCGCGGAGACTTAATACGGTAATCTAGGTGGCACCTCTATTACCGCATGAACAGCTGAAACAGGACACGACGCTGACGAACCAGAGCACATTTATCGTTGCAGACGATCATCCGCTGTTTCGCGAGGCGTTAATCCATGCGATCGGCAACTGCGTCGACGCTGCCGAGATTATCGAGGCGGACAGCCTCGACACGCTGCAGGTCGTTGTCGAAGCAAACCCGGAGGCCGATCTCTTGCTGCTCGACCTCAACATGCCTGGAGTCAGCGGCTTCTCTGCCCTTGCTTACATTCGCAGCAATCACGAGTCGCTGCCGACTGTCATAGTATCTGCAATGGACGATCCGGCAGTTATCCGCCGTTCGATCCAGCACGGCGCAAGCGGCTTTATTCCCAAGTCATCGGCAATCTCGACGCTCGAAGAAGGTATAAGGGCGGTGCTTGACGGCGAGGTCTGGATCCCCGAGGGCATCGATCTGCAGGATGATCGCCTGGACAGCGAAGAAGCAAAGATTGCATCTGCCCTGAGTTCGCTCACTCCACACCAGTTCCGGGTTCTCATGATGCTCGGCGAGGGCCTGCTGAACAAGCAAATCGCGTATCAGCTCGGCGTCTCCGAAGCGACAATCAAGGCACATATGACGGCCGTTTTGCGCAAGATGGGTGTCAATAATCGCACGCAGGCAGTGCTTGCAGTCGAACGGCTGCGTATCAACGCTCCGTCGCTATTGCCCGGTGAGTCAGTGAGTGACGCGGCGAGTCAGTAAGCGGTTAATCAGCGCCCTGAGCGCTGCGGGTTTCACGGGTTTGTGCAACAACGCATGTCCTGCCTTACGCACGAGGTCGGCTACTTCAGTCGTGTAATTTGCGGTAAGGATGGCTGCGGGCAAGTCAACGCCGGACTTCCTGCGCAGGGCACTAATAACGTCCAGACCAGTTACGCCATCGTTGAGATGATAATCAATCAGCAACAGTGACGGTAAGGCGGGAGCACTTTCCAGTTGTGTAAGCGCGTCAGCCATCGTAGTGGCTATCAATGGTTGCGCACCCCATTTGCTGAGAAGTCCGGACATTCCGTCAAGAATTTCCTGTTCGTTGTCGACACACATGACCACCTGATTGCTTAACTGCGACGAAGCGCGGTGCTCGGTCGGTGCGAGTCGCTCCGTCGAGATGCAATTGTCTTTAGCCGCGGGCACCAGGACCTCAAAGCAACTGCCTTTGCCAAGTACCGACCGCAGGGAGATCGGGTGGCCGAGAAGGCGTGCGATGCGATCGACGATGGCGAGGCCGAGACCAAGGCCGCGCTTGGCACTCTTCGCGCCGTCCGACAAACGGTGGAATTCGTCGAAGACGGCTTTCTGGTCGCTATCGGCAATGCCTACGCCCGTATCGATTACCTGGATCGCAATATTCTCCCCGCGGCGTCGACACCCAACGAGCACGCCACCTGCCCGAGTATACCGGCGCGCGTTGCTGACGAAATTCTGCAAAATGCGCCGCAGCAACGCCGGGTCGGAGTGCGCACATAGTTTCGAGTCGGCGAAACGAAGCGTTAATCCCTGCTCTTCAAAAGTCTGTGAAAACTGCGCATTAAGGGCGAAAAAAAGATCCGCGACGACGAAGTCTTCATGTTTCGGCGTCGGTGCTGCCGTGTCGAGGCGGGATATATCGAGTAGCGCACTCAACAGGTCTTCGACGCTCAAAAGACCACTTTCGACGCGTGCTACGAGCGTACTTTGTTCGTCCGTCATTTCGTTTCGATGCTCGTTGAGCAGCGCCGCAAACAACTTGGCTGCATTCAACGGTTGCAACAAGTCGTGTGCCGCCGCCGCAACAAATCGGGTTTTGGAAACGTTTGCTTCCTCGGCCTCAGCCTTTGCCTGCTGCAGCGCCAGCATCGCCTCTTCGAGTTTCGAGGTGCGGTCGGCAACGCGCTGCTCAAGCAGCGCCTTGGCCTCGACGAGCGCGTTCTCGGCTGACTTGAACTCGGATATATCGGTATAGGTTGTGACGAAACCGCCGTCGGCCATCGGTTTGCCGTGAATCTCGATAACCTTGCCATCGACAAAATTGCTCTGAGACCTGTACTCGGAGCCCTCACGCATGAATTTCAGTCGCTTGTTGACCTCCTGCTCGACATCGCAATCACCAAATCGCCCATGCTCGGCGTTGTAACGAATAAGTTCTGCTACCGACTCACCAACGTGCACCATGCCGTCCGGGTAGTCCATCAGTTCGACGTAGCGCGAGTTCCAACCAATAAGGCGCTGCGAGGCATCGATCACACTGACACCCTGCGTAATATTCTCCAGTGTCGCCTCGGTCAACTGGCGATTGAAACGCACTGCGTGCGATGTCTCGTCAAGAAGCAGAACAACGTCACCAATTTCCATACCGGTCTTGCGCAGGGCAGTCGTAATCACCACACGTGCCGATGCCGCACCGATTGCACCGGCGAGGAGGCGCTCAGTGAACTGCAGCAACCGCCGGTCCGCCAGCAAGGTTGACGAAATATCCAGCCCTTCGGTTTCCGCGAAGTCCTCGAATGAACGTTGCGCATGGGCCTCGCCCAGGAACCTGTCGGCAAGCGCACGCAGGTCTGCATTGGTGAGATCCGGACCTGGCGCCAATGTGCGTACTTCCCACCCATGCGGGATCGGACTCGAAAAGGCACGGGCCTGGATCTTTTCTATCATTGATTGCCGCGTCAGCAGCGATGCCACAACAAAGACAAGTATGTTTCCGGTAAGCGACCATGCGACGCCATGCGTCAACGGATTTGACTGCACGTTGAAGAGCAGAGACTCGGGTCGCAGCCACGAAATCGCAAACAAACCGTTGTCAATGAAATCTGCTCCGAATGCACCGGACCGCGCAAGCGTTGGCAAAAACAGCGTGTAGGCCCACAACACAAAGCCTGTCGACAGGCCTGCCATTGCGCCAACGCGCGTCGATCGCGACCAGTACATCCCGAGAAGGAGCAACGGCATGAACTGTGCAGCTGCTGCAAATGACAAGAGCCCGATACTCGCCAAGGCTGCCGACTCGTCGGTCAGCCTGTAATAAAAATAAGCAAGGGCCGCGATTCCTATGATCGCGCCGCGGCGAACGTGTATCAGAAGCCGCGAGTAGTCGCTGCGTTCCGAGAGACCGAGCATCTTTACGCGTAACAATGCAGGCATGACGATCTCATTGCTGACCATAGTCGACAGCGCAACACAGGCAACAATCACCATACCTGTCGCAGCGGAAAACCCGCCGAGGAATGCAAGTATCGTAAGCCAGTCATTGCCATGCTCCATTGGCAAGGCAAGAACGAATGAATCGCCGGCGAAAGCGCCGACCGGCAACATCTTCAATCCTGCCAGCGTGATGGGAACTATGAAGACTGAAAATATCAGCAAGTACAGCGGAAATGCCCAGCGTGCCGCATGAATATCAGCGTCCTCGTGGGCCTCGACAACTGCAACGTGAAACTGGCGCGGCAGGCAAAATATTGCAGCGCTGGCCAGGATCAGCTGCGTGACAAAAGTGTCCGGTATTTGATCCAGCCGGAATAATTCATCGGCGCGCGTTGCCGCCTCTGAAACAGGCACGGAACCGTCATTCAGTAATAGCAATGCGAACACGCCAACAGCGATGAACGCCAGTAGCTTTACGACCGACTCGAAGGCAATTGCGAACATCATACCCTCGTGATGCTCAGTGACGTCGATCTTGCGCGTACCAAACAGAATCGCAAATATGGCCAGCGCCGACGCAACCACGAAAGCGGTATCGTACTCCGCGCCGCCGGTCACCGAATAATTCGAGACAATGCTGAAGCCGCCGACAACCGCCTTCAGTTGCAGCGCGATATAGGGAACAGAACCGATTGTGGCAATAATCGTGACCAGAGCCGCAAGGCCTTGTGCCTTGCCATAGCGCGCTGCAATGAAATCAGCAATGGATGTCAGATTCTGGCGCTTGCTTATCGTTACGATGCGGTGAATTAGTGGCCAGCCGAACAAGATGACGAGCATAGGCCCCAAGTAAATCGGCAGGTACCCCCAGCCTCCTTCCGCGGCACTTCCTACCGCGCCGTAAAACGTCCAGGACGTACAGTAGACGCCAAGCGTCATGCTGTAGACCACCGAACGAGAAAAGCTGGAGACGCGGCTTTGCTCAATATTGTCGCCCCAGTACGCGATGGCAAACAACACCGTCACGTAGCCGAGTGACAGAACCAGCAAGACCCACCAGTTAATCAAGCACTTACCCCCCGTTTTTATTTTTATCGTAGCAGTCTACTACTATCGTCGAATGCCCGCGACTTGGGGCGTTTGTTAGATTCATCGGCGCACCATCCATAAGAGCATCCGCAAAACTAAGGGGGACGTATGTCTCAGAACAACAGCTACTGGAGCGCCAACCTAAGAATCGTGGCTCTTTGCCTCGCTATATGGTTTGTCGTTTCCTACCTGTTCGGAATCATTCTCGTGGAGCCACTCAATAGCATCCAGATTGGTGGCTACAAGCTCGGGTTCTGGTTCGCACAGCAGGGATCTATCTACGTGTTTATCGCGTTGATCTTCTATTACGCAAAACGCATGGGCAAGCTCGACAAAGAGCACGATGTCCATGAAGACGACGACTAGGGGATCGCTATGACACTTCAAACAACCACTTACCTGATTGTCGGCTTCACGTTTGCAATCTACATCGGTATTGCCATCTGGGCGCGAGCCTCGACAACAAAAGACTTCTACGTTGCTGGCGGAAGCGTACACCCGGTCGCGAACGGGATGGCCACCGCTGCCGACTGGATGTCCGCGGCATCGTTCATTTCGATGGCCGGCTTGATCGCCTTCATGGGCTACGGCGGTTCCGTGTTCCTGATGGGCTGGACCGGCGGCTACGTGCTCCTGGCGATGCTGCTCGCACCGTACCTGCGTAAATTCGGCAAGTTCACGGTGCCCGAGTTCATCGGCGAACGTTACTACTCCAAGGGTGCTCGTATCGTAGCCGTCATCTGTCTGATTGTTGCGTCGGTTACCTACGTAATTGGCCAGATGAAGGGCATCGGCGTCGCGTTCTCACGCTTCCTCGAAGTGCCCTACGACATCGGCTTGATGATCGGCATGGGCATCGTTTTCATCTACGCAGTTATGGGCGGCATGAAAGGCATTACCTACACGCAGATTGCGCAATACTGCGTACTGATTCTCGCCTACACGATCCCGGCGATCTTCATCTCGCTGAACCTGACAGGCAACCCGATCCCGCAGCTCGGTCTCGGCTCAACCATGTCTGGTACCGAAGTCTATCTGCTGGATCGACTCGACCAGGTACTACGAGACCTTGGCTTCCTCGAATACACGACCAACGTCAGGCTAAGTCTGACGAACATGTTCATGTATACGTTGTCGCTGATGATCGGTACTGCTGGCCTGCCGCACGTCATCATTCGTTTCTTCACGGTACCCAAGGTTAAGGACGCTCGTAGTTCTGCTGGCTGGGCGCTCGTGTTCATCGCGATCCTCTACACGACGGCACCGTCCGTTGCTGCAATGGCACGCCTGAACCTGATCGAAACGATCCAGCCCACGGGCGGTGAGCACATGGTCTACGACGAACGCCCCGACTGGGTTCGCAACTGGGAGGCCACTGGCCTGCTGGCCTTCGAAGACAAGAACGGCGACGGCAGAATCAGTTATTCCGCCGATCCTGAAACCAACGAAGCAGTCAAGATCGACCGCGACATCATGGTACTGGCTAACCCCGAAATCGCTGGACTGCCGAACTGGGTAATCGCGCTGGTTGCTGCCGGTGGCCTGGCTGCCGCACTATCGACCGCAGCGGGATTATTGCTCGCGATATCCTCCGCCATATCACACGACTTACTTAAGGGCGTATTCAAGCCCGATGTCACGGAACAGCAAGAACTCCTGGCAAGTCGTATTGCAATGGCCGGTGCGATCTTGCTAGCGGGCTACCTGGGCTTCAATCCGCCAGACTTCGCGGCGGGAACGGTTGCTCTTGCCTTCGGACTGGCTGCATCGTCGATATTCCCGGCACTGATGCTGGGTATCTTCTACAAACGCATGAATAAGGAAGGTGCTATCGCCGGTATGCTCGCGGGACTGGGTGTCACGCTGCTGTACGTATTCCAGCATAAGGGCATCATGTTCATAGCCAGCACGTCGTACATGGGCGACATGCCACAGAACTGGTTCATGGGCATCGAGCCCAATGCCTTCGGTGCAGTAGGCGCAATGTTCAACTTCGCAGTTGCATTGATCGTATCGAAACTCACTGCAGCGCCACCGGAGCATATCCAACACCTCGTCGAGGACATTCGTGTTCCCTCAGGTGCGGGCGCCGCAACGGGACACTAGGAGCGGTCAGCACTACTTTTAGGGGGGCTATACGCCCCCCTCTTTTTTTGGTCGCGAATAGCCTGGTATCGCAAAGAACAGGGATGTACAAGAGCGACGTTGTTGTAGACTACAAATATGTTTAAGAACTGGCACGTCATAATCGCAATGATCGTTGCGCCCATCCTCGCTGTGTTGGCCTGGTTTGCTGTCGACTATTTCGTAGCCGAACGTCCGCATTCGGCGAAAGAAGGCGCGGCCTATACCCTGATAGCCAAGTCCAACTGCCGTTATGACAGTGGGCAGTGCGATCTCGAAAACTCGGACTTCAAGGTCAGTATTCGCCCCATGTCGATAACCTCCGGCAGTGTGCAGCTTGAATTGACCTCGGCCTTCCCGCTGCAAAGCGCCACGCTCGGGTTAGTCGACAGCGGGATTCCGGCGCACCCGGCTGAAATGAAGCCCACGACGGACGAGTCTCTGCACTGGACGACCCGTATCGGTCGGCCAGAAGCCGAAACCTCGAAGATACGTGTTGCCGTTACAGCCGACGGCTCAACCTGGTATGCAGAAATACCGGTCACTTTCCTCCGCCTGGGCAACTGATTATCGGCGCATTCGTCTTTGGTCCAATAGCTGGAATGCCCTCAGTTTTCTAGACTGGTCCGGTTTCTATTGATTGTGGATCCACCATGACGAAATACGCAGATATCCATCGAGCTTCGCTGGAAAACCCTGACAGGTTCTGGGGTGAGGCCGCAGAAGGCATCGATTGGGCCACGCCCTGGCACAAGGTTCTGGACAATCCTGCTGCGGATACCTACCGCTGGTTCGCCGGAGGGCGCCTGAATACCTGCTACAACGCATTGGACCGGCACGTCGAGCGCGGCCGCGGCGACCAGACAGCGATAATTTATGACAGCGCGGTCACCGACACACAACGCAAGATCAGCTACACGGAACTGCTGGCCGATGTATCACGGTTCGCCGGCGCACTGGCCGCGAACGGGGTGAACACGGGCGACCGGGTCATCATTTACATGCCCATGATCCCCGAAGCCATCATTGCCGTGCTTGCCTGCGCCCGCCTTGGCGCCGTTCATTCAGTTGTGTTCGGCGGCTTTGCCGCCGCGGAACTGGCAACCCGTATTGACGACGCGAAACCACAGCTCATCGTTTCCGCGTCCTGTGGTATCGAACCGACCAGGCTGATCGAGTACAAACCGCTGCTTGACGAGGCAATCGATATTGCAAAGCACAAGCCGGCGCGTTGCATCCTGTTCCAACGGCCCCAGACCACTGCCACGCTCATCCCGGGGCGCGATGTAGACTGGGTTGAGGCAATGCAATCAGCCGCTGACCACGACTGCGTTATCGTGGGCGCTAACGATCCACTCTACCTGCTGTACACATCGGGCACGACGGGACAGCCCAAGGGCATCGTCCGGGACAATGGCGGCCATGCTGTCGCGCTGCACTGGTCGATGAAGAACATCTACGGTGTCGATCCCGGCGAGGTCTATTGGGCAGCATCCGATATCGGCTGGGTGGTGGGGCATTCGTACATCATTTATGGGCCGCTGCTGCACGGCAACACGACCGTGCTTTTCGAGGGCAAGCCCGTGGGCACACCGGATGCCGGTGCGTTCTGGCGCGTCGCCGCCGAACACAAGGTCGCAGCGATGTTTACTGCACCGACGGCGTTCCGTGCAATCAAACAACAGGATCCCGAAGGCGCACTAATTTCTGATTATGATTTGTCCAGCTTACGGACACTGTTTCTTGCCGGGGAACGCTGCGATCCGGATACGCTGCACTGGGCCGAGGACAAATTGGGCATTCCCGTCATCGACCATTGGTGGCAAACGGAAACAGGGTGGTCGATTGCCGCGAACTGCATGGGTATTGAGCACCTGCCGGTCAAAGCCGGTTCGGTGGGCCCGGCGGCGCCCGGTTGGGATGTCCATGCACTGGACAGCGAGGGCAACGACGTAGCTGCGGGTGATGTCGGCGCGATCGCATGCAAGCTCCCGCTGCCGCCCGGCACCCTGACCGGGCTATGGCAGGCAGAGGAACGGTTTCGCAGTTCCTACCTCAAGACGTTTCCCGGTTACTACGAAACCGGCGATGCGGGCTTCGTCGATGCGGATGGCTATATTCATGTCATGTCACGCACCGACGACGTCATCAATGTGGCGGGACATCGACTTTCAACGGGTGCGATCGAGGAGGTTCTTGCCGGGCATCCCGATGTGGCCGAATGTGCGGTCATCGGCGCTGCGGATGACCTGAAGGGGCAACTGCCACTCGGGTTCCTGGTCCTGAAAGCCGGCGTCGACCGACCCCATGCAACAATAGTCGCGGAAACCGTGGCGATGGTACGCGAGCAGGTGGGCCCCGTCGCCGTCTTCAAGAAAGCCGTTGTCGTAACACGCCTGCCAAAGACCCGCTCGGGCAAGGTCTTGCGTGGCACAATGCGCAACATTGCTGACAGCCAGGAGTACAAGGTTCCCGCGACGATCGAGGATCCGGTTGTACTCGACGAAATTGAAACCGCCTTACAGAAGATCGGCTATTCCGACTGAGGGGAATTCGACACCGCTGGTTACACGAGGCAATTTGTCATCGCTTTCGTACCGAGCGGTCTGCCCGTTGCGGACTGATTGGCCAGGCGACTAATGGAGTACAATGCGCCGCATCGGAAATTACGGGTACTCTGACAATGACAAAATTATGGAATGCTTTCGCAACGGTTGATCCATTTGCGGGTATGACCGGGCAGGACCCCGCAATCCTGCAGGACCTGGTCGGCGGATTCTGGGTCGATGGCGAAACGCATCGCGACGTCGTCGACCCCATGAACGGCGAGGCCTTCATCAAGGTACCGGACACGCAGTTGCTGGAACCCTTCTTCGAGGGGCTCATCAAGTGCCCCAAGTCCGGCCTGCACAATCCGCTGAAGAACAACGATCGCTACGTCTACCTCGGGCGCGTCTGTGCGAAGGCGGCGCAAATGATGGCGGACCCGGACGTCGAGGCCTACTTCGCCCGGCTCATACAACGGGTGATGCCCAAGAGCTGGGCACAGTGCGTCGGCGAAGTCACGGTCACACGCGTGTTCCTGGAGAACTTCTCGGGCGACGGCGTACGCTTCCTCGCACGCGGTTTCTCGAATCCCGGCGACCACCCGGGCCAGGAGTCCCGCGGCTATCGCTGGCCATTTGGCCCGGTCGTCATCGTGGCGCCGTTCAACTTCCCGCTGGAAATCCCTGCCCTGCAGACCATGGGCGCCCTGTTTATGGGCAACCGCCCGCTGGTCAAGGCTGCCGACAAAGTTTGTGTCGTGCTCGAGCAGTTCATTCGCATGCTGATTCACTGTGGGCTGGATCCCGATGATCTCGACCTGATCCAGTGCCCGGGCCGGCGCATGAACGAACTCATCTCTTCGGCTGCCGACGAGATACGACTAGTGCAGTTCACGGGCTCCAGCTGGGTGGCCGAAAGCCTGGCGGAGACGATGCACGGCAAGGTCCGGCTGGAGGACGCGGGATTTGACTGGAAGGTCATCGGGCCCGACTACGACGAGGAGTGGCTCGACTACGTTGCGTGGCAGTCGGACGAGGATGCGTATAACGCATCCGGGCAGAAGTGTTCGGCGCAGAGCGTGCTGTTCGTGCACGACAACTGGGCCGACCAACTGGTGCCCAAACTGAAGGAACTCGCGGCAAGACGTTCGCTGGACGACCTGACGATAGGGCCCGTGCTGACCTGGACCAACAGTCAAATCCAGGAGCACATCGACGCCGTGCTCGATGTGCCGGGAGCGCAACTTCTGTTCGGCGGCGCACCGCTGACGGGGCACAACATCCCCGACCGCTACGGTGCCTACGAGCCTACCGCGATCAGCGTGCCGCTGAGCGAATTCGACAGCGACCACTTCGACCTGGTCGCGAAAGAGCTGTTCGGCCCGTTCCAGGTAATCGTGCGTTACGGCGACGACGATCTCGATACCGTCCTGTCGTTGCTCGAACGCATGTCGCATCACCTGACGGCCGCCGTCGTCAGCGCCGACATCCTGTTCCAGCAGCGGGTTCTCGGCGCCACGGTCAATGGCACAACCTACTGTGGCATGCGGGCACGCACGACCGGTGCGCCACAGAATCATTGGTTCGGCCCGTCCGGCGACCCGCGCGGCGCCGGCATCGGCACGCCGGAGGCTATCACGCTAACCTGGAGTGCCCATCGCGAGATCATTGCAGATAACGGACCAATGCCCGAGGGGTGGACGACACCACCCGTCAGGTAGAACCATGGATGGAGCTATTATTTTCGACGTCGACGGCACCTTGTCCGAGACGGAGGAAACGCATCGCAAGGCGTTCAACAGGGCGTTCGAAGAGGCCGGCCTGTCCTGGCACTGGGACCGTCACCTGTATAACAAGCTGCTCGCCGTCACGGGCGGTAACGAGCGCATTCGCTACTTCATCGAGTCTTTCGGCGCGCCTGACGTACCGGCCGTTGACCTGGACGACTTCATTCGGTCACTGCACGCAAAAAAAACAGTGGCCTACACCGAGATGGTCAGCAGCGGCGAAGTGGAACTTCGTCCCGGTATTCGAGAGCTGATCAAGGATGCCAGGGAGAAAGGCCTGCGGCTCGCCATCGC